>CBFHUY010000008.1:0-28335 GCA_965658885.1 Hydrogenovibrio sp. | reverse complement strand
GCATCATCAAATTCAAACGGCACTTAAGCCATCCGGCGTGTTTATTCTAGAAGCCTATTCTCCTGAACATTTGCACTTGCCGGGTATTGGTGGGCCGCCACCGCATCAGGCAGAACTATTGATGCCATTGGATATTTTGCATCAAGAATTAGCTGGGCTAAATTTTGAAATTGCCCACGAAATAGAACGTCATGTTGAAGAGGGACCCTATCACTCTGGTTTAAGTGGTGTGGTGCAGGTTCTGGCTCGAAAGCTCTAAAACGACTAAAAAATACCCAGGCCTGGTTGCATTTGAGATAAAACCAGGCGTCAAGTCAGGCAAATAGCAGTGTACTAGTGTTTGATATTAACGGTTGATTTGACTTGTTTCCAATCAATCAGATATTGTTCGTCATCAAAATTAAGCACAAGGTGTTTCACTGCATCTGGTTGAAACTCTGGGTCGGTGGTGTAGAACACATATTCCCAGTGGTTTTGGTTAAATGGGTCTTTGCCAAGCGGTGGGCCAAGCAGTTCAATGACTTGATCGGTCATCAATCCAGGTTGTAGCGCTTGAAGCACGTCAGGGCTCACTACGGTGCCTTGGGTTACTGTGGGTTTATAGGGCTTGAAAAAGGTGCAACCGGATACAGTTGACACTAAAAAGATCGAGAGGGTTAAGAAGGCTGTTTTCATAGGGTTTGTCATAGAATCTTTTATTTTAAATCAATTTTTCGTTTATTATACAGACTCAAAAAGTTTTAATAAGGAATCTTAAATTCGATGAGTAGTGCTGAATTAAAAAAAGTGGGTTTAAAGGTCACCTTGCCTCGTTTAAAAATATTAGAAATTCTAGAGCAAAAGGGCGACGATCACCACTTAACAGCGGAAGATGTTTATAAGATTTTGATTGAGCAGGGTGAAGATGTTGGCTTGGCGACCGTTTATCGAGTGTTAACCCAGTTTGAGCAAGCCGGAATAGTTCGACGTTTAAACTTTGAAAATAACATTTCCGTTTTTGAATTGGATACGGGCGATAATCACGATCATTTGGTTTGCATTAAGACCGGTCGAGTCAAAGAGTTTGTCGATCCGGTGATAGAGCAACGCATAACTGAAATTGCCAAAGAAAAAGGCTATGATCTATCCGCTCACTCGTTGGTGATTTACGGGACCTTTCAAGACCAAGATGGCCTTGACGATTAGCTAGAACAACTGAGTTGAAATCCTTTTTGATTCGGTAAGGGCGGCTGTTGGTATTCACTGAGTTCGGAATGAGACTTAAACGGTGATTGCAGCGCCTTAAGCCAGTTATGTAATGGCTGGGTATCGCCTTGTTGCGCTGCGTTTATAATGTCTTGTGCAATATAATTTCTTAAAACCACGCTTGGGTTACGCTGTTCGATGCGTTCACGCCAAACCGAATCGGGAATCTGTTCTTGTTCAATCCGTTTTTCTAAGCCGTTAAACCAATCGGAAAAGACTTCTGGCTCAGGCAGTAGTTGTAAAAAAGCCGGTTCGGATTCGGTTTGCCAAAGCGCCAACCGTCTAAAAAATAGTGAATAATCGATGGCATAATGATTGAGCTTTTCAAGCAGCTCAACGATGAATGCCATATCGGTTTCTTGAGTGTTATCCAGTCCTAGTCTATGAAGCATCTGCTGGCGATAGTGCTGGTAATAGTTGTCCACAAACGCCTGCAATGACTGCTCCAGTAGGCTGTTATCCACCCAATCTGCAAAGGTGCCTGCCAGTATTTTGCAATTCCATAATCCGATATTCGCTTGTTGGTTATAGCCGTAACGGCCTTCATAATCTGAATGGTTGCAGATGAAATCGGCTTGATAGTCATCTAAAAAAGCATAAGGGCCAAAGTCAAAGGTTTCGCCCAGTATCGACATATTGTCGGTATTCATCACGCCATGATTAAAGCCAAAGGCCTTCCATTGTGCTAGCAGCTTGGCAGTGTTTTGGCAGGCCTGGTCAAAAACTAACCAGGCCTGCTGCTGGAATGGGTGGCCTAGCCATTGTGGAAAGTGCTTTTCAATGACGAATGCAATCAGTGCTTTAAAATGCTTTTCGCCTTGATTGGCGGCCCATTGAAAGTGACCAAAGCGTATATGGCTGGGGGTGACGCGAATTAAACTGGCGCGAGGCTCTAGCGTTTCTCGCCTAACGGTTTCTGAGCTGGTAGCGATGGTGAGGGCGCGTGTTGTGGGAATGCCCAATCCAAAGAGGGCCTCAGAGGCTAAAAATTCGCGGATGCATGAGCGCAGTACAGCTCGCCCGTCACCTTGTCTGGAATAGGGGGTGCGGCCAGCGCCTTTTAGGTGGAAATCCCAGGCCTGGTTGTTTGAGTCATGCCATTGCCCCAATAATAAACCTCGCCCATCGCCTAAGTCAGGATTGTAGTAGCCAAATTGATGACCCACATATTTTTGCGCAATCGGTTGGCAGTCGACTTGTCGCAGCGTACCCGCGGTTAAATCTAATAATTCAGAGGTATTGAGCTTGCAATCCAATTGAGATAACAATGCCTCATTTTGAATAACCAGCTGTGCATTGGTTTGAGGTTCCGGCTGTTGGTGGCTGTAAAAGTCAGGCGGTAGCTGAGTGTAATCTTGCAAAAGTCGCAGTTTTGGCATGAAGGAGTGTCCGTAAATCAAAATATCCTACTAATTTACTAGGTTTTTGTTTAAAATGCACCTATGATTTTAACTCAGCGCGATGAATGCGCAGTATCAACGTTAGGCTAAGGAGTGTGTCACAATGGATATCGGATCAGCGGAACATCAATCGTTTTTGTATAAAACGGTTTGGAAAATGGTGTTTAAGACCAGTGCCATGGCGATTGCGTTGGGTGGCATTTTAATGTTGCCATCACTATTGCGGGCAAATGCATTTTCATCAACATTGCTGATACTAGGTTATTTGGTAATGGTCGGCGGCGTAGGGTATTCTTTGTGGGTGGCATTCAAAAAACACCGCGCTATTCAAAAAACAATCAAGGAAATTTAAATCCAGCAACCGCCTTTGCGGTTACAGGATTTTGGTTCTTTCGCGGGTGCCGTCAAGTGATTTGATGGCTTTGTTCGCCCGTTTGAGAAGGGTTTGGCTGTCTTCCGTTTCTGCACGAATTTCGGTTACCCCTGCATGGCTGGTTAAGCAAGTGGTTTCGCCTGCTTCTAGGTGTATGGTTTGAGCGGCAATGGTTTCTTGCGCTAATTTGGTAATACGAAACGCATCCACTGCTTTGATTTCAGGTAACACCAACATAAATTGATCACAACTCATGCGTCCAATATAGCCTAAGTCTTTGACGACCTTAGAAATGGCATTGGCGGCAGTCAAAATGGCCTTATCGCCCATTTCATGACCGTAAGCATCGGTAATCCGTTTAAAGCAATCTAGGTTGATTTTGGCTAATGAAAGGGGTCTTTTGTTTAGTCTGGCTTTATTGACTTCTTCATCGACAATACCCATAAAATAATCGCGATTATAAAGGTCGGTTAAGGGATCATGAGCGGAGAGTTTTTCAATTTGCTCTTCCATGTGTTTACGACTGGTAATGTTAATCGCAAGCCAAATCGCAGCAGGTTGGTCATAGGCGTCTTCATTCAGGGGATAGACTCGGGCTTCGTACCACTGGCCTTCGGTGGTCGACAGGGGCTCTATCCCTTGCACTTCGGTATCGGCCAGTTGGTACTCAATTTCTTGAAGATGCTGTGATTGAATGGCTTTGCGCACCACTTTTAAGAAGCGTTCCGCCATTTTTTCGGGTAACACATCAAAATAGTTTTTACCAATCAAAGCGTGGCCGTCGGCATAAAGCGTACGTTCCTGCCCACCAATGACATCCAAATAGGTTCCATCCTGACCCATGACAAAAATGGGATCGGGCATTGCATTGGCAATGGCTTCGATATGGGAATGCATTTTGTCATATTGTGCTGCCATGCGATTTTTCCTTTTGCTAGTTTTGGAACAAAAATCAGTTTTTTATTACTGGCTTATATTTGATACGATGCGGCTGTGCGGCATCAGCCCCTTTGCGGCGCTTCAGGTCTTCTTCGTAGTCTGAGAAATTGCCTTCGAACCATTCTACATGTGAATCGCCTTCAAAGGCGAGCATGTGGGTGGCGATGCGATCCAAGAACCAGCGGTCATGGGAGATGACCACCGCGCAGCCGGCAAAATCCAATAGGGCTTCTTCTAACGCGCGCAAAGTTTCGACATCTAAATCATTGGTCGGTTCATCAAGCAATAACAGGTTGCCGCCACTACGCAGGGTTTTGGCTAGGTGAACACGATTGCGTTCGCCACCCGATAATTGGCTAATAAATTTCTGTTGGTCATTGCCTTTAAAGTTAAAGCGACCACAATAAGCACGTGCATTGATTTCAATATTGCCGACCATAAAGATGTCATCGCCGCCCGAAATTTCTTCATAAACGGTCTTATTGTCGTCAAGCGCATCCCGAGACTGGTCCACATAAGACAGTTGTACGGTTTCACCAAATTCAATGCTGCCAGAATCGGGTTGTTCATGGCCGGTAAGCATTTTAAAGAGCGTGGATTTACCCGCACCATTCGGGCCGATAATGCCCACAATTCCGCCTGGTGGGAGGCTGAAGTTTAGGTCATCAATGAGTAGGCGATCATCAAAGCTCTTGTTGAGATTAGACACTTCCACCACTTTATCGCCGAGGCGTTCTGCAACTGGGATAAAGATTTCCTTGGTTTCATTGCGTTTTTGAGATTCTTGGCTGCTCAGCTCTTCAAAACGCGCTAAACGGGCTTTGGATTTGGCGTGACGGCCTTTGGCATTGGAGCGAACCCATTCTAATTCGTTTTGAATGGTTTTCATGCGTGCATCTTCTTGCTTGGCTTCCATTTCTAGGCGTTTTTCTTTTTGTTCTAGCCAAGAGGAATAGTTGCCTTCATAAGGAATCCCTTGCCCACGATCGAGTTCTAGAATCCATTGGGCGGCATTGTCCAAGAAATAACGGTCATGGGTGATGGCCACAACGGTGCCACTAAATTCGAGTAAGAAACGTTCTAGCCAGGCAATGGATTCGGCATCCAAGTGGTTGGTTGGCTCATCGAGTAACAACATATCCGGCTTTTCAAGTAATAATTTGCACAAGGCAACCCGACGACGTTCCCCGCCAGAAAGTTTGGTGACATCGGCATCCCAAGGTGGAAGCCTGAGTGCATCGGCGGCGATTTCCAGGGTTCGTTCTAAGTTGTGCCCATCTTTCGCTTGAATCAGGTCTTCAATTTCAGCCTGCTTTTTGGCTAAGGCATCAAAATCGGCATCAGGTTCTGCATAGGCGGCATAAACCCCATCCAAATCTGCGAGTGCGTCTTTGATTTCTTTGACGGCTAATTCGATATTGCCTTTGACATCCAGTTCTGGATCAAGTTGGGGTTCTTGCGGTAGGTAGCCTACTTTGATACCTGGTTGTGGACGTGCCTCACCAATAATGTCTTGATCGATACCCGCCATGATTTTTAAAAGGGTCGATTTCCCTGCACCATTCAACCCGAGTACGCCGATTTTAGCGCCAGGAAAAAAGGACAATGAAATGTCTTTTAAAATGTATTTATTGGGGGGAACCACTTTTCCAACACGGTTCATGGTGTAAACAAATTGTGCCACGCGCTCACCTCTAATCGAATAATTGTTTGCTTGGTTTGTTTTTAGAATGCTGTGACGACACAAACGTCGTTCAGTAAAAAACATAACTTTACCGAAAAAGTGTCGTTTAATAAAGTTTTATCCGTAGAGAATCAGTTTAAATTCAGCTTTGCTTGATAAGCTAGGCGGTTTGTTTGGCGTTTATTTTGACCAGGCCTGGGTCAGCTAGCAATTAATTAGACGATATAACTGGCTTTACAGTGGTTAAAGTTGCTGATAATTGGTAAAATTCGCTTTTCATAATTTTTTTGTTTGGAGACTTAAAAGCATGTTTGACAAGAATATGACCATCGCTGGCTATGATGACGTTTTGGCAGAAGCCATGAATGCAGAGGCACAACGTCAGGAAGACCATATTGAATTAATTGCTTCCGAAAATTACACCAGCCCTAGAGTGATGGAAGCCCAGGGATCGGTATTGACCAATAAATATGCGGAAGGGTATCCAGGCAAGCGTTATTACGGTGGTTGTGAACATGTTGATGTGGTTGAGCAACTTGCCATTGATCGCGCTAAAGCGTTATTTGGCGCTGATTATGCCAATGTGCAACCGCATTCGGGCTCTCAAGCCAATGCGCCCGTTTATATGGCGTTATTACAACCTGGTGATACGGTGTTAGGCATGAGCCTTGCGCATGGTGGTCACTTAACCCACGGTTCGCACGTCAGTTTTTCTGGAAAAATTTATCATGCGGTTCAGTATGGGTTGAATGCCGAAACCGGTGAAATTGATTATGACGAAGTGGCCAGATTGGCTGAAGAACATAAGCCTAAGATGATTATTGCGGGCTTTTCGGCTTACTCTCAAGTCGTGGATTGGCAAAAATTCCGTGAAATTGCCGACGCGGTAGGTGCTTATTTAATGGTTGATATGGCGCATGTGGCCGGTCTGGTTGCCGCTGGCATTTATCCTAACCCAGTTCCGATTGCCGATGTGGTGACCACGACCACCCATAAAACGCTTAGAGGCCCAAGAAGCGGCTTGATTCTAGCGAAATCCAATCCTGAAATTGAAAAGAAACTGAATTCGGCTATTTTCCCCGGAGCTCAGGGGGGGCCTTTGATGCACGTCATTGCTGCGAAAGCCGTTGCCTTTAAAGAAGCGATGGAACCAGCCTTTAAAGATTATGCCAAACAGGTGGTGGTCAATGCACAAGCGATGGCTAAAGTGTTTATGGAACGAGGGTTTGATGTTGTGTCTAAAGGCACTCAAAACCACTTGTTTTTGGTCAGTTTTATTGAACAAGGTTTAACGGGTAAATTAGTGGATGCGGCTTTAGGTGCAGCGCACATTACCATTAATAAGAACTCGGTTCCGAATGACCCTATGTCACCTTTCGTGACCAGTGGGATTCGGGTTGGAACCGCAGCCTCAACAACACGTGGATTTACCGAAGCGGATTCAATTGCATTGGCAAACTGGATGTGTGATGTGATTGACAGTTGTGACCAGTCGTCTGAGTCTTGGGATGAAACAGTGGTTGCGGAAGTCAGTGAAAAAGTCAAAGCCTTGTGTGCTCAACGTCCCGTTTACGGTTAAGCTGAAAATTCTTTTAATAACGTAAGGCAGTTAAATGCATTGTCCTTTTTGCGGTACACCGGATACCCGTGTGATTGACTCACGTTTGTCGACGGAAGGCATGCAAGTCCGCCGCCGTCGGGAGTGTATGAGTTGTACAGAGCGCTTTACCACTTATGAAGCGGTGGAGCTGAGCTTGCCAAGGGTGATTAAATCCGATGGCAATCGCGAAAGGTTTGATGAATCAAAAATCCGTCGCGGCCTAATCAAGGCTTTGGAAAAGCGTCCGGTGGAAAGTGATGCGATTGAGCAGGTCGTGAACCGTATTGAAAAGCAGCTGACTTCAGAAGGCGTTCGAGAAATTCCATCATCGCGAATTGGCGAGTTATTGATGGAAGCTTTGCGAGAACTCGATCAAGTGGCTTATGTTCGGTTTGCGTCCGTTTATCGATCGTTTCAAGATGTGAATGCCTTTCGAGAAGAAATTGAAAAATTGGTCGCTGCCACCAAATCGCGTTAATCGCGCCAGCGATGACAAGGAGACCTATGGGTTTTTCGGAATGGGATGAAAAAATGATGCGCAAAGCGCTCAGCCTGGCCAAACAAGGGCAGTTTTCAGCAAGACCCAATCCGGCGGTCGGTTGTGTGATCACTCAGCAAGATCGTGTGATTGCAGAAGGCTGGCATCAAAAAGCGGGTGAACCCCATGCGGAAAGAGTCGCTTTGGCATCAGCTTCAGAATCAGTTAAGGGCGCGACCGTTTATGTCACGTTGGAGCCTTGCAGTCATTTTGGACGAACGCCGCCCTGTGCCGATGCACTGATTGACGCGTCTGTGTCAAGAGTGGTAGTGGCCATGCAGGATCCAAACCCACAGGTAGCTGGATCGGGTATTCAACGATTACAAGATGCCGGTATTCAAGTTGACGTTGGCTTGTTGGCTTTTGAAGCTGAGGTGCTGAACAAAGGCTTTAACTTTGCTATGCGCTATCAACGGCCTTTGGTGCAACTGAAGATGGCAAGCAGTTTGGATGGGCGCACAGCCATGGCCAGTGGTGAGAGTCAGTGGATTACGGGAGCCGCATCTCGTCAAAGAGTGCAATGGCTCAGGGCAGAGCAGGATGCGATGCTCACGGGCATTGGTACGGTTTTGCATGATGACCCCAGTTTGACGGTTCGGTTGGATCAGGCCAGTTTGGATGCACAGCAATCTTATCGGAATGCAGCGGATCAGCCGATTCGGGTTATTTTGGATTCGGATTTGCAACTTCCTCTGACGGCAAAATTAATAGATCTACCCGGTCAAGTGGTGGTAATGACGGCCGAATCGGCCTTGGCAGAAAAGCCACAAAAACTGGCGCAGTTACAACAAAAAGGCGTGACAGTGCATGGGGTTGCTGAGCAGCAAACTGGACAGTTAGATTTAAAGGCGGTTTTGACCCTTTTGTGGCAAACTTACCAGGTGCAACGGTTAATGGTGGAAGCTGGCGCAAGACTGGCTGGTGCCTTGATTCAAGCAGGGGTCGTGGATGAGTTTCATTTATTTACCGCGCCGGTGTTATTGGGTGATGGCGCGAGACCTTTGTGTTTTTTACCCGGCTTGGACAAAATGGCGGATAAAATTCAATGGGATTTACAGTCGGTTGAGATGTTGGGGTCGGATATTTATTTGCAGTTGACTCCCAAAGAATCCTAAACCGCAATGAGGAAGCTATGTTTACAGGAATTATCGAGTCGGAAGGCAAACTGAAAAAAATCGAACCCGTTAAGGGGGATTATCGGATGACCATTCAAGTGGGAAAAATGTCGCTTGACGATGTTAAGATCGGTGACAGTATTGCTTGTAATGGCGTTTGCTTAACGGCGATTGCGTTAGAATCGGATGCTTATGTAGCCGATGTTTCGGCAGAAACCTTAAAAGTCACCACGCTTGGACAGTTGCCGTTAGGCGCTCCGGTGAATTTGGAAAAAGCCTTACGGTTACAAGATCGCTTAGGGGGGCACTTGGTGAGTGGTCATGTCGATGG
Organism: Hydrogenovibrio sp.; assembly: GCA_965658885.1. Lineage (GTDB taxonomy): Bacteria > Pseudomonadota > Gammaproteobacteria > Thiomicrospirales > Thiomicrospiraceae > Hydrogenovibrio. The sequence goes on along the minus strand of CBFHUY010000008.1, from coordinate 19,110 downwards.
CGTCGGTGAAGTGATGGCGATTGAGCAAGAGGCGCGCTCTTGGCGTTATCAAATTCGTGCACCTAAAGCGTTAAGCCGCTATATTGCTGCGAAAGGGTCGATTTGCATGAATGGCATCAGCTTGACGGTCAATCATGTTGATGGCGATGTGTTTGATGTCAATATCGTGCCGCATACTCGACAAGAAACCACGATTCGAACCTTTCAAGTGGGCACTCAGGTGAATTTGGAAGTGGATTTGTTAGCGCGTTATATTGAGCGAATGCTGACCCAAGCGCCGGATGAATCGGGAAAAAGCACGCTTACTCGTGAAAAACTGGCAGAACATGGTTTTGTCTAGCGAATGAATCAAAGTATCCAAGCGACAGCTGTCGTAAAATGCACTTAATACGGAATCGAAAACGAGAATACATTATGGAATTAAATACGACCGAAGAGCTGATTGAAGATTATCGTCGAGGCAAGATGATCATCTTGATGGATGATGAAGATCGTGAGAATGAAGGGGATTTAATGATCCCTGCCAGTGCGATTACACCAGAGCATATTAATTTTATGGCGCGTTATGGTCGTGGTTTAATTTGTTTAACCTTGACCAAGGAACGTTGTCAGCAATTGCATTTGCCGCTCATGACTCGGCATAATGAAGACTCTTTGGGCACCAGTTTCACAGTTTCCATTGAAGCGGCTGAGGGCGTTACCACTGGGATTTCTGCCGCGGATAGAGCGAAAACCATTTTGGCAGCGATTGGTTCGGATGCCAAACCGTCTGATATTGTTACGCCCGGTCATGTGTTCCCGATTATGGCTAAGCCCGGCGGAGTGCTCGAGCGTGCAGGTCATACCGAATCGGGTTGCGATCTTTCTCGTTTAGCGGGTTTAGAGCCAGCATCTGTCATTGTTGAGATTATGAATGAAGATGGCACCATGGCAAGACGGGATGACTTGGAAATTTTTGCTAAGGAACATGGCTTGAAGCTGGGTACGGTTGCGGATTTAATTCAATATCGTTTGAAAAATGAAAAGACGATTGAGCGGGTTTCGGAATGTCAATTACCAACTGAATATGGTCAGTTTCGATTGATGGGGTATGAAGATATTTTAGAGCATCGAGCGCATATGGCATTGGTGCATGGCAAACTAGATTCCGAAAAACCGACTTTGGTTCGTGTACATATGTTGGACACTTTGTGTGATTTGTTTGATTCGAAGCGGAGTGAGTGTGGTTGGTCGCTTCGCGCGGCAATGAAGCAAATTGCCCAAGCTGAATCCGGTGTGATTGTTATCTTGCGTAAACACGAAGAAGGGGCTGAATTACTGGATAAAATTCAACAGTATCAGCTTAAGGATCGAGGGATTCATTCACCTGAAAGCCATAGTGAAGACGATACCAAAACCTATGGTTTGGGTGCACAAATTTTATCCGATCTCGGTTTAACCAAGCTCAAGGTTATTGGCTCAGCGTGGCCCATGAATGCATTGAGTGGTTTTGGATTAGAAATTGTTGAAAATGTTGAAAAACAAATAATGGAAGAAGAGGCATAAATATGAACATAATTGAAGGCCACCTAACGGCTGAAGGTATGAAGATTGGTTTGGTTGTTGGGCGTTTCAACAGCTTTATTGTTGATAGTCTGGTCAAAGGCGCGATTGATACCATCGTACGCCATGGTGGCAGTATGGATAATATTGATCAGGTAATGGTGCCGGGCGCATTTGAAATTCCGGTGGTGGTTCAAAAAATGGCTGCTTCAGGAAAATATGATACTGTTGTTGCGTTAGGGGCGGTTATTCGCGGTGGAACGCCACATTTTGATTATGTCGCCGGTGAATGTGTAAAAGGCATTGGTCAAGTTGCACTGAGTTCAGGTGTTCCAGTTTCTTTCGGCGTTTTGACAGTCGATTCAATTGAGCAAGCCATTGAACGCGCGGGTACCAAAGCCGGCAATAAAGGTGAAGAATGTACGTTAGCCGCCATTGAAACGGTTAATGTTTTAAAACAACTATAAGGCTATCACGCTCAATGAAATTACCAGATATTAAGCCTGGCCAAGGTGAAGAAGTTGTCGAAGAAGAAGTGTCGGTCAGTATTCGAACGCGGACACGACGCGTTGCCTTGCAGGCGCTTTACCAATGGCAGGTCAACCGTTCTGAAGTATTGGACATTATTAAACAGTTTTCAGAGTCTGGACGTTTGGATGCGATTGATGCAGCTTTATTTCAAGAAATTGTCAATGACGTTATTCAGCAAGCTGACAGTCTAGATGCGCTGTACCAACCGTATTTAGATCGGGCTGTGACGATGATTGACCCGATTGAAAAGAATATTTTGCGCATGGCGGTTCAAGAGTTGCAGAACAAAATTGAAATTCCCTATCGAGTGGTCATCAATGAAGCCGTGGAGTTAGCAAAACGGTTTGGTGCGGAAGACAGCCACAAATATGTGAATGGCATTTTGGATAAAGTTTCTCAGGATCTGAGAGTGCTTGAAAAAGGTCAACCTCAGTCATAATCGCGAATCAATCGTAATGTTTGATTTATTTGAGCCAGAGTTTACTCTGGCTTTTTTGTGAGTTGTGTCTTGCGTTAAACCGTTGGCTAAACTCAATAAAGGTTAGGAAATCATGGCACATGAATTTGATGTGATTGATCAGTTTTTTAAACCACTGTCTCAGTCAAAACAGATGCAGTTCCCCTTAGATATCGGCATTGGCGATGATGGTGCTGTGTTGTGCTGTCGACCGGATTCTCAACTGGTGGTGGTGACAGATACACTGATTGAAGGGGTGCATTTTCTTCAAGAAACAGACCCGTACGATATTGCTTGGAAGGGCTTGGCCGTTAATCTCAGCGACTTGGCTGCAATGGGCGCCATTCCGGCCTTTTTTTCTTTGGCATTGACCCTGCCAAGGTCTCTATTAGGCTCAAAAAATAGCCAGGCCTGGTTAGAATCCTTTAGTCAGGGTCTATCTGACCTCGCAACGCAATACGATATCGCCTTGGTTGGGGGAGATACGACCCATGCGGATCAACTTTCAATGACCATTACGGCTCATGGATGGGTTGAAACAGGTCAAGCCATTACCCGGTCGGGTGCGCAGCCCGGGGATGATATTTATGTTTCGGGAACAATCGGTGACGGCGGATTGGGACTGAGGCTATTGCAATCATCAAAACACTCCAGCAGCCATTTAGCTGATCATTCAGCGATTAATAAGCTGAATCGTCCTCAACCCAGAGTGACTTTGGGTCGGGCCCTACAGAGCGTTGCCACCAGTGCCATTGATATTTCAGATGGCTTATTGGCCGATCTGAGTCATATTTTGCAGATGTCAGATGTGGGAGCGGTGGTGGAAACCTCTGATATTCCGATTTCGGAAGCCATGCGGCAATACTTAACTGAAATGGATGATTGGGCTTTTCCGTTTCGCTGTGGTGATGACTATGAACTGTGTTTTACCGTTCCGCGTAGTAAAGCTGGTTTGGTTGCACGGATTTCAGATGCGTTAGCCTTGCCTTTAACGCGAATAGGCCAAATGAGTCAGGATTGCGGAGGTTTGTTGCTAGAGAAAGGCGGACAGCCGGTTACCCTTGACCAAGCTTTGGGCTTTGAGCACTTTTAATGGCTAATTTTAATGTCGACAGAGCGTTTCCTCTGTCGATTGGATGGCGAATAAAGGGCTTAAGATTTTTTCGAGCGACGTGCTTGCACGCCTTCTGCTAGGGTTTGTAGAACACCTATGCTGTCTTCCCAGTTGATACAGGCATCGGTGATACTTTGTCCATAAACCAGTGGTTGATCCGGTTGAGGGTCTTGGCGACCACCAACTAAATGGCTTTCAACCATCACACCCATAATGTGGTCAGAGCCTTTTTCTAATTGTGCTTTGACCGATTCCGCCACTTCAATCTGTTTTTGGTGTTGTTTATTGCTATTGGCATGGCTGCAATCAATCATCAGTTTCGATTGAACTTGGGCATTTTCAAGTTGAGACACAGCATTCTGAACACTGGCTTCGTCATAATTCGGGCCGTCATTCCCCCCGCGTAAGATGACATGGCAATCTGGATTGCCGGAGGTTGAAAAAATAGCTGAATGTCCCATTTTGGTCAATGACATAAAAATATGGGGGTTATTGGCAGCACGAATGGCATCCACTGCAATTTTGAAGCCGCCATCTGTGCCGTTTTTAAAGCCAACTGGGCAGGATAAACCCGATGCCAGTTCACGATGCCCCTGGCTTTCAGTGGTGCGGGCGCCGATGGCCCCCCAAGAAATGAGGTCAGCAATATATTGAGGAGAGATTAAATCCAAAAATTCAGTGGCACAGGGGACGCCCATGTCATTGATATTGACTAAGAGTTCACGGGCAATTTCTAGGCCTTTATTGATTTCAAAAGATTCATTCAGATTGGGATCGTTAATCAATCCTTTCCAGCCGACAGTGGTACGCGGCTTTTCAAAATAAACCCGCATGACAATCAGTAGGTCTTTTTGGTGTTGAGCAATTTGCTGCTTTAAGCGTTGTGCATATTCTTTAGCGGCATCTGGGTCATGAATAGAACAAGGGCCGATGACCACTAAAATCCGATCATCTTCACCAGAAAGAATGTTGTGAATCTGTTGACGAGTGTTATAAACGGTTTCAGTTGCCTGTTCAGACATTGGGAATTGTTCGTGAAGTGCTTGAGGTGCACGCACTTCGGTAATACTCTGAATTCTTAAGTCATCCGTTTGATAGGTCGTCATGTTACATCTCTATTCTGTTGTTTGAGCTGGCAAATTAAAAAGCGATATTATGCCATTTTTTCAGTTATCTAGGCGGCAAAATTGATCGACAAATAGCTTTGATTATAAAAACTTAAAATATAACGACGGTAAAGGTGGTTTATAAGGCGAGTTATGCTAGAATTTGCCGCTAGATAAATATTCAATCGAATAGAACCTTATTTGGAAGATTTTTCAGTGGAACATTGCAGATACATTATTGAAAGCTATACAGAAGATGGAAGAAAATTCCGCCCAAGCGATTGGATTGATCGAATTGCCTCTTTAGACGCCTCTTATGGCGCTTTTCAGCGATTGGTTTATTCAGATTTGTTGTACCCTGAACTGTATCAAGGACAAAAGACATTGATTATTGATACCGCTTTGGAAGAAGTGAATCCTGTTTTATTTGCCTATGTGATGAATTTTGTCAAAACCAATGGCTTGAAGATGAGTAAAGTCTGTGAAGTGATTGAGCAGCAATTGGGAAGCTAAGCTTAAAAAAGTTAAAAGTAAGCTTCATAGTTTCTGAATAATATTCCCACCAAACAATAAACTCACTATTCCTGCTAATGCCAAATAAGGTCCGAACGGCATGGGATCGTTTAAGTTTCTCACTTTCACTAGGCTCAATCCTATTCCAACAATTAAACTGCTGACGGATGCCACCAGAATGATCTGCGGTAAAGCCGTTGCGCCAAACCAAGCACCCAGAGCAGCCAATAGTTTGAAATCCCCATAGCCCATGCCTTCTTTGCCCGTCAATATTTTAAAGCTTTGAAACAATCCCCATAGCAATAGATAGCCTAGAACCGCACCAAGAATGGCTTGATTGGGTGGGGTGATGTCGGAACTGAGGCTAAAGACTAACCCGAACCATAACAATGGCAAACTGAGGCTGTCTAGAATCAATTGATGTTCGATATCAATGACAGTGATGGTCAATAATAGCCAAGCAAAAACCCAAAACACTATGGCATTGAGGCTTTGACCAAATTGCCAAGCGATAACGACGGTGATAAGGGTACTGGTTAATTCAATAAGGGGATAACGAACGGAAATAGGGGCGTTACATTGTTGGCAACGGCCACGACTGAATAGCCAGCTGAAAACCGGGATGAGTTGGTACGCTTTCAGCGGTTGCTGACAGCTCGGGCATTGAGAGCGACTAAAGGATATGGCTTTGAGTTGTTGCTGTGGCGACCATTGTTGAAAAAACATTGTCGGTAGTCGCCAAGTGAGCATGGAAATGAAACTGCCAATCAACAGTCCCACGAAACCACTAATGACTAACCATTCTGTTGTCGAAAAGATGATCATTTAGCCGCTCATCGTAGCCAAGAAAAGGGCTCTATTCGCTATAAATAACACAGTTTCGGTCATTTTCCCAAACCGTTAAACGGTGCATTTTCAATTGGTTTGAACCGATGCGGTTTTGTATTTCGCGATAAATATATTGAGCAATATGCTCAGCGGTCGGGTTTAGCGTTTGAAAGTGAGGGTGGTCGTTCAAGAAGCTGTGATCCAGTTCATCTATGACCGCTTTGGCATGACGCTTAATCTCTTTAAAATCAATTAACATGCCGATTTCATTCAGCTCATGACCGATGACTTCAACTTCAATTTTCCAATTGTGTCCATGCAGTTTGGCACAGTCGCCCGGATAGCCTCTCAAGCTGTGAGCCGATGCAAAATCAAGCAAAGTTTTTAGGATAAATTGTTGTGCCATGATGAATTCTGTCTAAACGAAATAAAGCGATATTGTATCAAATTCAGTTGCGAGAAAGGGGATAAACATAGCGGATTTTATTGATCAGAGTCGTTCAGGTTAATGATGCCGTGTCGTGAGGTATTGGATCAGGTCGCGTAAGAATTGACTGTCCACATTTAAGGCGCTTAACGCTTCTTCAATTAATTGATCTCGGTAGGCTTTAGCTGCGTCAAGGCCAAGTTGTTTTGGGTAAGTTGACCCATTGGCGGCTTCATCACTGCCTTGGGGTTTCCCTAGTACTTCGGTGGGTTGTTCAATGTCTAAAATATCATCATGCACTTGAAAAGCAAGGCCAATTTTTTCCCCTAAAACAGCCAGGCCTGGTTGTTTTTGGTTGTATTCTGGCGATTGTACCGCGCCCATTAGCAGCGCACACTGAATGAGTGCACCGGTTTTGAGTCGATGCATGGTTTCTAATGCCGCTAAGGTATTGGGTTGATCCTTGGCGTGAATATCGAGCATTTGTCCTGCAATCATCCCTGTCATTCCACTGGCTTCAGTGAGCAGTTGCATTAGCGTGATTTTATGCGGTGCTGAAATGAGTGGGTCTTGCAATAAAATTTCATAGGCTAAAGTTTGTTGTGCATCGCCGACTAAAATCGCCGTGGCTTCATCATATTGGATATGACACGTCGGTTGACCGCGGCGTAAATCATCATCATCCATAGCCGGAAGGTCGTCATGCACCAATGAGTAGCTGTGAATGAGCTCAAGCGCACAGGCGGCTGCATCCAGTTTTTCTAACGGAATCTGTAAGGCTTCGCCGACCCCATACAGCAAGGCGGGTCTTAATCGCTTGCCATTATTAAGCGTTGCATAGCGCATGGCTTCAAGGAGTTTGGTTGGAATGTTGGGAGAAGCGGTTAAATATTCAGAAAGTTTTTGATGGATACGCTGTTGGTATCGTGAGAGTTGTGATTTCAAGGGCAACCCTAATGCTAAAGGCAGGAAAAAAAGACGGGAAAACGGATTTTCCCGTCGATTAGCGTGTCGGTGCGACTGCTGTTATAGTTCGCTACTATGTTTTGAAAGGTAGTCAGCCACCCCTTCAGGCGTGTCTTTCATACCTTCATCGCCTTTGTTCCAACCGGCTGGGCAAACTTCACCATTTTCTTCGTGGAACTGTAACGCTTCTACCATACGAATCATTTCGTCAACGTTACGGCCGAGTGGTAAGTCATTCACTACTTGATGACGGACAACCCCATTCTGATCAATTAAGAAAGCAGCTCGTAAAGCAACATTGTCAGGGTGTGCAATACCATAAGCATCCATGATTGAACCGCCAATATCCGCAACCAATGGGAAGTTAACCGGGCCAAGTCCGCCTTCGTTCACAGGGGTATTGCGCCAAGCATTGTGGGTGAATTGTGAATCGACTGAAACCCCAATCACTTCAACCCCTAGTGCTTTAAAGCGATCAACACGGTGATCGAAAGCAAGGATTTCAGATGGGCAAACAAAAGTGAAGTCCAATGGGTAGAAGAAGACAACGCTGTATTTTCCTTGAATATGACTTTTTAAGTTGAAGTTGTCAACGATGGTGCCATCAGCAAGAACAGCCGCTGCTGTAAAATCTGGTGCATTTTGGGTAACTAATACCGACATAGTGCTATCCTTTTAAAATTAATTGAAATCAAAAAAATTGATAAAAGTAGATCATGAAAGCCATTATTTTAACGAAAATATGAAGTCGATGTACAGACACTTTAGCGAAAGATTTTTAGAGATCGTAAAAAATGCCGATATAATCGATATAACTCTCGCAAAGCGCTTGATAAAACGTTAAGGTTTTTTGAGTTAAGGAGGTGGGAAAGTGTTTATAGTGTATTCTCCAGAAGGGCGTAATCGGGTGACAGCGGCTCAGAGCTTTCCTGAGCTAAAGGTTGACCGTACTAAAGAAACCTTGGCTTTGGGGGAGTCTGAAATGGACCAAATGCCTTTGCGTCCAGTTCAACAACGGCAGGGCCATTCTCGGTCAGCTTTAAAGCAATATGATGCGGTTCAGCACCCGCCCAGAACGCCAGTGGTGAAAATCGCTGAGATTATGGTCGCTCCAGTTATTACCATTGAACAAACTCAATCGATTGATGCGGCTTGGGATTTATTCAAAAGCGCAAAAATTAACCATTTGCCCGTAGTGGATGATGTGTCGGCGTTGGTGGGTATTTTGACAACTTATGATTTACTGACGCTAAAATTTGAAAGTGGCGAAACGGTTTCAACCGATCAAATCACGGTTGCTGATTGGATGAAAAAAGAGGTGGTCACGACGAAGGTTGATACCGATATTCGGCGCGTGGCCTTTGTGATGAGCGAATATCATTTAAGTTGTATGCCCATTATGTCAGAGGTTGATGATGTGGTGGGGATTGTAACCCAGTCTGATATCGTTCGTCGATTGGGACAGGCGCCACCACTTGAAGTCTATGCTTGAAGTGGTGGAAACCTGATCGACGTTTAGCCATCTGCCGTGATGGTCGCGATTAATTCTTCTAGAACAACATCCGCATTATCATTGTCAATTTGGCAAGTTCCTGCCGCCTGGTGACCGCCGCCGCCATATTTCAAACATAAGGTACCGACATTAGTTTTTGACGTGCGATTTAAGATGGATTTTCCGATTGCAAAAACCGTATTCTGTTTTTGGAATCCCCATAAAGTGTGAATGGAAATATTACAGTCTGGAAACAAGGCATAAATCATAAAACGATTTGTGGGGTGAATGATTTCTTCATTACGAAGGTCTAAAACCACTAAGTTTTGATGCACTTGTGCGCAACGTTTTAACTGATCCTTGGCCGCGTGTTCATGTTCAAAGTAGAGGTCGACGCGCTCTTTGACATCCGGCAAATTTAAAATTTGATCAATCGTATGGTCACGACAATAATCAATGAGTTCCATCATTAGGTTGTAGTTGGAAATGCGAAACTCTCTAAAACGACCTAACCCTGTGCGAGCGTCCATTAAAAAGTTGAGCAGTGGCCAGCCTTCTGGATTGAGCACTTCTTCTTGGTTAAAATCGGCGGCATCGCCTTTATCAACCGCGGCCATTAAATCGCTGTCGACTTTTGGAAAAGCCTTAGCGCCGCCATAGTAATCATAGACGACCCTAGCCGCCGAGGGTGCGCTGGGATCAATGACATAATTATCTGCCGCTTCATTGCGCAAGCTTTCACTATGGTGATGGTCGAATGCTAGGTGACACTCTGGAACATAGGGTAAATTGGTGGTGATATCGTTTGAGGTAATCTCAACTTTTTGATCTTGCATGTCTTTGGGGTGAACAAACAAGATGTCATCGATTAGATCGAGTTCTTTAAGGAGTACTGCACACACTAAACCGTCAAAATCACTGCGGGTGACCAATCTAAATTTTTCTGCTGACATGTTAATTCCTCTGTTATGACTAAAAAATGGCGTTAAAAGTGCTTTGTCTTATGATTCGGTCGACTTTTGTTCAGATTCTGTTTGGGCAAGCGCAAAATCTTGATGGACTTTTTTCATATCGAGTCCTTTGAGTTTTCCAATATATTGCTCAAGTTCTGAGGCCGCTATCGTGCCCACTTTGGCAAAAATAATCATTTGTTCACGGATAAAAACCAAAGTCGGAATCGAACGAACCTGGAGCATTTTTGCCAACTCAGGTTGTTCTTCAATATTGATTTTAGCAAATACCATTTCTGGGTGCTTGCGAGCAGCGGCATCGATAAGGGGCGTTATTGTTTTGCAGGGACCACACCAAGGTGCCCAAAAATCAATAATGACCATTTCGCTTTCCGTTATCTTACTGTCAAACGTTTCGATTGTTAAGTCAATGACCGCCATTTGATATCCTTCAAACTAGGGATTGCCGCCTTCGGTTAACAAAGCCGGGTTGAGGTGTTGCTTTAAGGTTGGTTCATCCAGATCCGTCATGGCCAGCGCGACTTCTAATACCGGTTGTCCGGTTTCATAGGCTTTTTTGGCAATGGCCGCTCCCATTTCATAGCCGACAATGCGATTGAGAGCCGTCACTAGGATTGGATTTGTTGCTAGGGTTTCTTCAATTTTAGCTTGATTGACTTTAAAGTCTTGAATGGCTTTTTGTGCCAATACTTCTGATGCATTGCTGGCAATTTCAAGGCTTTGTAGTAAGTTAAGTGCAATCATGGGTAACATAACATTTAATTGAAAATTACCTGATTGACCGCCAATGGTAATGGCGGTATGGTTGCCCATAATTTGTGCCGCAACCATACAAACCGCTTCTGGGATGACGGGATTCACCTTTCCTGGCATAATCGAGCTGCCCGGTTGTAATGCGGGGAGTTGAATTTCGGCCAGGCCTGCTAGCGGGCCCGAATTCATCCAACGCAAGTCATTGGCGATTTTCATTAAACTGGTGGCCAATACATTCAATTGACCGCTGAGTTCAACGGCGCTATCCTGCGAACTGAGCCCGACAAATAAATTCGGCATGGGGTCAAAATCGATGGCAGTGATGGTGCTTAAATTGGCACAGACCAGTTTGCTGAATTGTGGATCTGCATTAATGCCGGTTCCAACCGCTGTTCCACCTTGAGGGAGGCGTTGGATTCGCTTTTGGGTTTCTTGCAACCGTTCGATATTGTCTTCAATTAATTGACGCCAAGCTGAAATTTCCTGATCCAGTCGAATCGGGGTGGCATCCATTAGGTGAGTTCGACCCGTTTTAACAATCCCTTTTACTTCTGCTTCTTTGTTGGATAGGGTGTTGACCAAATGACGTAAAGCGGGTAGTAACTGTTCCTCTAATGCAATGGCGGCAGCTAAATGAATGGCCGTTGGGATGACATCATTAGAGCTTTGACTCATATTCACATCATCATTGGGGTGTATCTCAATATCGGTTTTTTGGTGGGCGAGGCGGGCAATCACTTCATTGGCATTCATATTGGTGCTCGTACCCGATCCGGTTTGGAAAACATCAATTGGGAATTGCTCTAAATGGTTGCCTTCAATGAGTTCCTGTGCGGCAGCTTGAATGGCAGCGGCCTTTTGGGATGATAACAACCCTAACTCTAAGTTGCTTTCTGAGCAGGCAAATTTGATAAGCCCCAATGCTTTAATAAACAAGGCTGGCATCGGCGTGTGGCTGATGGGGAAGTTGTCGATAGCTCTTTGGGTCTGTGCGCCATAGAGGGCATTTATTGGGACTTCCAAGCTTCCCATGCTGTCTTTTTCAATGCGGGTGTTTTGTGTCATATCCATTGATCTCAAAATAAAAGTTGTTCGCAGAGTCCTCTACCCCCAATGGACAGGCGACTCTCGCGACCACTAGCTTACCAGTTAGGGTTCTAGTGGATAATGCTAAAAATTGTTGTTATTCTATCTCATTCATTAACAAAAATGAGAGCTTTAGCTGGCTCAGTCGATGGAATCCTTTGGTGATGTGATTCAGTGCTGAGTTAAACGGGCAAGTTGACTTGGCTCGGGCGTGCGTTTTATGAAAATGCAGCCAATGACCGTTATTACAAATTAACAAAGACAGTGATTACACTATGCAAGAAACCCCTTCATTTCAACAGTTTTTGTATGAACACAGCTTATGGTGGCGATGGTTGCTGTCGTCAGATAACGGCACGTTTGAACTGTCTACACGGCTTCAAAAGCGGCTTGGTCAGGCCATTAATAACAATACCGATTTTATATCGAGTCTGACTTCGGAGAGTCAAACGCGATTGAAAGCGCAGATAAAGGCGTTTCAAAAAGGAGAAGTGACAAGCGCCAAATTGGTGGTGCAAGTGGTTCAGGCGCAGCATACGATTGGATTATTGACTGAATTACACAGTGTAGAACAGGCCGATGGAAAGTGGTTGGTTGCTTTTTGTAGTGAGGTGACGGATGTCGATGCCCTGGAGACACAGGCCAAAGCGGTTCAAACGGAATCAGATGAATCAGATCTTCCAGAAAACCAGGCTGAAGCAAGCGCATTACAGCAGCAATTTCATGACCAAACCCAATTTTTAGCGATGTTGAGTCATGAGCTTAGATCGCCATTAATGGGGCTGAGCAGTTTGTTGGATATTGTGAAGCAAAAACTGACCGAGCGACAGCATCAAAAAGTGGCGGAAGAATTGAAAGTCATGAAAATGACGATTAACCAGCTTAATTTTTTGATTAATGATATTTTGACCTATGCGCAAACCGAGTTTAACCAAATACACCTCAATCCGACGGTTTTTGACCTGCATGAAATGGCAGATTATATCTGTCACTTAACTAAGTCGATTGCCTCAGAAAAAGGCATTGATGTCCGCTTTTCGGTGGCCACACAAAATGATTGTTTTTATGGCGATCTGGTTCGATTATCACAGGTGTTGGTCAATTTAATTGTCAACGCTATTAAATTTACCCAGCAGGGTGGTGTTGATGTGGTGATACAGGAAGAGGATGAGTTCGTTGAGTTTCATGTCAAAGACTCAGGAGAAGGTATTGATGAAGCTGAATTGGCCTCAATTTTTACCCCATTCAAACAATTAGACTCTCGTGGAGGGGAGCAATATGTGGGTTCGGGGCTGGGTCTGTCCATTGTTAAAACCTTAGTGGATTTAATGGGTGGGGTGTTGGAGGTAAAATCCGAGCGTGGGCAGGGTACCGATTTTTCCTTTGTGATTCCAATGCGATCCGGAGGGTGCCCCGATCCCGCCTTTGTGACGTCAGAGTCAGCACCGGTAACGACCCCTGTGCGTTATTGCGACTATCAAATATTGGTTGCTGACGATTCGGTGATTAATCGTAAGGTGATGCAAACCTTCCTCAAAGAAATGGGGTGTCAGGTTGATGAAGCGGAAGATGGCGTGCAGGCTTGGCAAAAATTTCAGCAGCATGACTATGATTATGTCTTTTTGGATATTCAGATGCCGGGTCTGAATGGGATGGAGGTTTGTCAAAAAATGCGAGCCTATCAGCAACAAAATGATCATTCGGTCAAAGGTATCTTTGCATTGACCGCAGCTCATACGGAAGCCGAAGTGGCTGGCGCGGGAACAGAAATTGATAAAAGTTTATTTGATGCTTGGTTAGAAAAACCGGCCTCTCAGGACAAGATTATTCATCTTTTGCATTGTCAAACGGTTTCCACAACAGATTCCCAAAATCAACCTGAAGAAGCCTTGCCAAGTGAAACCGAAAACCATTCCGATTCGCAAGCCTTGTCTGCGATTCCAGAAGAATTGGTATCACTGCTGCCACAATTAAAAGATAATGTGGCGCAAGATATTCAAGCTTTTCAACAAGCATTGGATCGTCAGGCCTTGTCCGAAGCAAAAGCGATTTTGCACCGTATAAAGGGTAATTTAATGCTATTTGAACTGACCGAAGCCGTCAATCTGATACGTCGTCTCGAAGGGTTGGATCAAGGGCTTAATCGAGATGAAATTAAAATTATTTTAAAAAGACTTGAAAAAAACTTATACGACACCTATAAACCATATCTATAAAGACTTATAATCTATAACTAAGTAACATTTTAATTAAAAAAGGATTTTCGCATGGCAAAGGCAAAACCTAAAGTGCTATTAGCAGAAGACCATGATTTGGTTCGTGCTGGATTTAAGTCCATTCTCGATGCGGATGGTACCGTAAAAGTCGTTGCCGAAGCGCAAGATGGTGAAGCCACGCTTGAACTGGTTGCTTCGGATACGCCGGATATTCTCATTATTGATTTGTCGATGCCCAAGTTAAGTGGGATGGCAGTCATTACCCAACTCAAAAAACAAAAGAACCCGATTAAGATTATCGTGTTGACTGCAGCAGAAGCGCCTAATGTTTGGAAAGAGGTCGTTGACCTTGGCGTTGAAGGGATCGCACTGAAATCCATTTCCAAAAAAGAATTGGTCTCTGGAATCAAGGCGGTCGTTGCGGGTAAAACCTTTATTCATTCAGAAATTCAACCAGGCCTGGACGCTTATAATGCTGAAAAAGCGGCAAAACCGGTTTCAACGGAAAATGAAGAAGAGACGCCTAAGCGGCGCAGAAAAATTTCTATCCGTGAAAAGCAGGTGATTAAACTGGTTGCAGAAGGCTATAAAACCAAGGATATCGCTGAAATTTTGGGAATAAGTGACCGTACGGTTTCTAAGCATCGTGAAAACATTATGACTAAACTGGATATGACCGCCTCTGCAGAGTTAGTGAATTACGCCAGTCATATTGGGTTATTAAAAGTCGGAATTGACGAAATTCGTTAAAAAATGGATGACTTTTTGATTTAGGTGAAAGGGTGACATAAGTCACCCTTTTTTTTGGCTATTCGACAGGGTCATGACATTAAGAGATGGTAAATATGGATGGGATTCAAACATCAGAAATTGAAAAAATGAATGCAGAGCAAAAGCTGGCTTTTCTGCAGAAATTGGTCGCTGATCAAAACCAAGCCGACATTCTGGATTTCTTCGCATCCTTGACGAGCTTTGAAATTGCCAATTTAATTGAATCTTTCCCGTATGATTCACGCCCCATGTTATGGGCCTCTGTTGCTGATTCAGCCAAAGGGGAGGTGTTATCGGCTCTCAGTGAAAGTGCACGAGCCTATTTGGTTAAAGATTTAAACGCAACAGAAATATGTGAAGTGACGCATCACTTAGATGCGCAAGATACGGCCGATATTTTAGCGTCTTTGCAGGACTCTCGAGGAGAGGACGTTATTGAGCTGATGGCGTTGGCCAGACGAGATGAAGTAAATGAAGTGCTCGCCTATGACCCTGAGGCTGTTGGGCGTTATATGCATACGGATGTGGTGCGTATTCGAGAAAATGTTAAGCTGGAAGTGGTTCAACGTTATCTTCGCATCAAAGGTGAAATTCAAAAAAGCACTCAGGAATTAATGGTGGTTGATGAGGATAATCACCTGCTGGGATCATTACATGTGGTGGAATTATTAAGAAATGATCCGTCATTAATGGTTGCTGACATTATGGAAACACCTGAAAAGGTATTGGTGACCATGGCGGCGATTGAAGCGGCTAAATGGTTACGCTTTAAAAATCAAAATTTTGCAGCAGTGGTCGATGATTCCGGTGTACTGGTCGGGCAATTAACCGCTGCGGATGTCTTGGCTTTAACCGTTGAAGAAGGGGATCAGACGGTACGGCATTTAGCGGGAATCGAAGAGGAAACCGATTTGTTTGCGCCCGTTCGAAAAAGTGTCAATGCGCGTACGATTTGGTTAGGCATTAATTTGGCAACGGCTTTTCTTGCCGCTGCGGTCATTGGTCAGTTTGAAGCGGTGATTGCTCAGGTGGTTGCGTTGGCCGTGTTAATGCCGGTGGTTGCGAGCATGGGCGGTATTGCCGGCAGTCAAACGCTGACGCTGACCATTCGCGGTTTGGCAATGGAAAAAATCATAGGCTCTAATCAAAAAGTATTGTTTAATAAAGAGTTTGTCATTGGTTTGATAAATGGTGTGATTTGGGCGTTGGTGGTGGCAATGATTTCGCAAATTTGGTTTGATGATGTCATGATTAGTTTGGTGATCGGTATGGCGATTCTGATTAATATGAGTGCCGCGGGCATTGCCGGTGTTTTAATTCCACTGTTTTTAAAGAGGCTGGGGCAAGATCCCGCTTTATCCGGTGCGGTGATCTTAACAACCGTGACAGATGTGGTGGGGTTTTTATCGTTTCTAGGTTTAGCAACCCTACTGATACTGAATTAAATGGATAAAAATATGACAAAGCAAGTGGGTTGGAAAGAATGGGTTAAATTGCCAGATTTGGGGATTAAGCGACTTAAGTGTAAAGTGGACACAGGTGCAAAGAATTCAGCACTCCATGCGTTTGAATTATCGAGTTTTGAAAAGAACGGTCAATTATGGGTTCAGTTTAGTATTCACACTGATGACCATGATCTTTCTAAAGTAAAGCAATGCAAAGCCAAAGTGGAAGACACCAGAGATGTGACGGATTCAAGTGGTAACATCTCGACTCGATATTTTATTGAAACAACGGTTGAAATTGGCGAACATAAAGTTTTGGTGCCTGTTTCCTTAACGAGTCGAGATACCATGGCCTATAAAATGTTATTAGGTCGAACCGCTTTGCGCAAGGCGAAGCTATTAGTGAACCCGGCCAAATCTTTTCTACAAGGAGGAAAGTCATGAAAATAGCGATACTGTCAAGAGGACCCAAGCTCTACTCCACGCGTCGTTTAGTGGAAGCAGCTGAAGAAAAGGGACATGAAGTTAGGGTCATTGATGCTTTGCGTTGCTATATGAATATTAATTCAGTACACCCGGAAGTGCATTATAAAGGTGAGGTGTTAGAAGGGTTTGATGCGATTATTCCACGTATTGGCGCATCGGTCACTTTTTATGGCACGGCGGTTTTGCGTCAGTTTGAAATGATGAATGTCTTTCCATTAAATGAGTCAGTGGCGATTTCTCGGTCGCGAGACAAGCTTAGAAGTTTGCAATTGCTTTCTCGAAAAGGCGTTGGATTGCCTGTTAGTGGGATTGCGCACTCACCAGATGATGTGGATGATTTATTAGAAATTGTCGGCGGCGCCCCAGTGGTCATTAAGCTATTAGAGGGAACACAAGGGGTCGGGGTGGTGTTAGCTGAAACCAAGTCAGCGGCGACCAGTGTGATTCAGGCCTTTCATGGTTTAAAGGCGAATATTCTGGTTCAGGAGTTTATTAAGGAAGCCGGCGGTGCCGACATAAGGTGTTTTGTGGTGGGCGGTAAAGTCATCGCTGCGATGAAGCGTCAAGGCAAAGAAGGCGAGTTTCGTTCTAATCTGCATCAGGGAGGATCTGCGAACCTGATAAAAATTACCGCCGCTGAACGGGCGACCGCGGTAAATGCCGCTAAAATCATGGGCTTAAATGTTTGTGGTGTTGATTTGCTTCGATCAAATCATGGCCCAGTGGTGATGGAGGTCAATTCGTCTCCAGGTTTGGAGGGAATTGAGTCAGCAACGGGTAAAGATATTGCCGGTATGATTATTAACTTTATTGAAAATAATGCCAATAAAAAGCCAACCAACCGAACCAAAACCGTAGGAAAAGGCTAAATGGCAACACGCAAAATAATTCCCAATCAGCCGATTCAGATCGGGGGGGTGACGGTTTGTCCAGGGGAAAAAAAGACCATTGATTTAAAAGTAGGAGAGCTTTATACCCACAGTGAATTGTCGATGCCGGTTCAGGTTTGGTGTGGTCGGCAAGCCGGGCCAGTGTTGTTTGTGAGCGCCGCTATCCATGGTGATGAATTAAATGGGGTTGAAATCATTCGACGGTTATTAAAGGTCAAGTCTTTGAAGCGCCTAAAGGGCACTTTGGTTGCGGTGCCGATTGTCAATTTACATGGTTTTATTAATCACAGTCGTTATTTACCAGACAGGCGTGACCTCAACCGCAGTTTTCCTGGATCTCAAACCGGCTCAATTGCCGCACGATTAGCACATATTTTTTTAACGGAAGTCGTGAATAAATCGACCCATGGTATTGATTTGCATACCGGAGCCATTAATCGCTCCAACTTACCCCAAATTCGTGCCAATTTAGATGATGAGAAAACGCGAGCGATGGCGGAAGCTTTTCAGGCCCCTTTAATGTTAAATGCGAATTTACGAGATGGTTCTTTAAGAGCCGCAGCCGTTAAAAAGCAGATTCCAATCTTATTGTATGAAGCAGGTGAAGCTTTAAGGTTTGATGAGGTTTCCATTCGAGCGGGGGTGCGGGGGATTGTCAATGTGATGCGCTATCTCGCTATGTTGCCTAAGACGCGAAGTCAACGAACCGTTCATAAACGTAAGCCCGCGATTGCACGTTCCAGCTACTGGGTAAGAGCACCGCAAAGTGGCATTTTTCGTTCATTGGTGGCGGATGGCGATCGAATTAAAGCGCAGGAAACCTTATTGGGCGTAATCGCCGACCCGTTTGGAGAAACGGAACAAGAGGTCTATGCGACCAGTAGCGGGATAGTGATTGGCCAAATGCGGATGCCTTTGGTGAATGAAGGTGAGGCACTTTATCATTTAGCTAAGTTTGCTAGGACTGATTTGGCTGAAGATTATGTTGAGGAGTTTCATGAAGAGATGCAGGACGATTCGTCTTTGCTTTATCCAGCCGATGATATCCCCACTTTGGGGTAGACAAAGTGGGCTTCAACTTGAAAATGAATTACTTATATTGGCGTAAATATAAAAATTCAAAAAAACGTTTTGCGTAGTGCATTAACCGACACTTCGGTAGCATCAGGGTTCCTTTTTCGGTACGGCGAATGAGAATGCCATGAGAGAGGGTATCAATAATGCACAACAGTTCATGTTTAAATGTTTTAAAATCATCTCGTTGTTCAAGTTCTGCAACCAAATTATGGCAGGCAGTTTTGGCTTGTAAATCGGCCATGTGTCCTTGTTTGGCTTGCCAGTCAGGACCTGGAAAACTCCCTGAATCACCCGCAACATAGGTTTTTGATAAGCCATCTACCTGACAATATTCATTCGCTTTGATGAGGCCGCCTTCGGACTTGGCAATATTGCTTTCAGCAGACCAAGCGGGGCCGGTCATGCCGGGCATAAATAATATCAAGTCTGCAGGGATTTC
>CBFHUY010000007.1:0-29268 GCA_965658885.1 Hydrogenovibrio sp. | reverse complement strand
CAAAGAAATCGTTCACCAGGCGGGCATCGTCGGAATGGGAGGAGCAGGATTTCCAACTTTCGCCAAATTGCCTGAACAACGTCAGGTCGTCAAAACCCTGTTAATCAATGGTGCGGAGTGTGAACCTTTTATCACCTGTGATGATATGCTGATGCAAACGCATGCCGATGAAATTGTGAAAGGCGCCCAGATTGTGGGTCATGCCTTAGGGGTTGAACAAATCATCTGCGGTATAGAAGACAATAAACAAAAAGCCATCCAATCTTTTAGCAAGGCTTGTGAAGACACAGAGGTTAAAGTCCATCCGGTCATGACAGTCTATCCAATGGGCGGACAAACACAGTTGATTCAAGAATTATTGGGCATTGAAGTGCCAAGTGAACATCATGCTATTGATGTTGGTGTATTGATGATGAACGTTGCGACCTTAAGAGCAATTTATCATGCCGTTACTTTTGGGAACCCATTAATTTCACGTTTTGTAACAATTTCAGGCTTAGGACTCGAAGAGCCTTTTAATGCCGAAGCTCTGCTAGGAACCTCTTTCCTCGAGTTGGCAGAAATGGCCAAACCCAAACAACCTATTGACTATCCGCTCGTGCAAGGCGGACCTTTAATGGGGACCGCATTACACCATAATAATGTCCCGATTATTAAAACCACCAATTGCGTGCTGGCAAATCCGCCTAAACCAGTCGAAACAGTCATGCCTTGCATTCGCTGTGGTGAGTGTATGGATGCTTGCCCGATTAATTTATTACCGCAACAACTCTACTGGCACAGCCGTAACCATGAATTTGATCAGGTAGAAAAATTAAAAGTTTTTGATTGTATTGAGTGTGGTTGCTGTAGTTTTGTCTGCCCCAGCCATATTCCGCTCGTTCAATATTATCGCCATGCAAAATCAACCATCAAAGACATCCGACAAAAAGAAGCGATGGCGGAATTGGCACAAAAACGCCATGAATTTAAACTGGATCGGATTGCTCGAGAAAAAGCCGAACGCGAGGCGAGGATCAAGGCCAAAAAAGCCGCTGTTAAACAAAAAACTGCACAAAAACCGCAGGCTAAAAGCTCAGCTGCTGCCGCCGCTGCGGCAAAAGCAGCGGCTTTAAAAGCGAAAAAGCAGTCAGCCACGACTGAAGACCAACCCGTCTTATCGGCAAGAGACAAAGCCATTGCAGCCGCCAAGAAACGAACCCAGCAAGCCAAACCCACAGCGGCAACGGAGACGAAAGTCCCCTCGAAAAAACAGCCTGATGCTCGACAAAAGGCAATGGAAGCGGCTCGCCTAAGACGCAATAAAGCCAATACCGCTGAGGAATCAACCGATAAAGCAGCGCCAAAAGAGTCTAAATCGGCTCAGGCTGCGGCAAAACGTGCGGCAGCGATGGCTGCCGCGAAGAAAAGAGCCCAAAAGGCAACTGAAAAACAGGAGTCGAGTGATGACACCTAACAAAATGCATCATACCGGGGTTACGAGTGCCCTCTTATTTGGAATTCACCGACTATGACCCCCATTTCTTCGCCCTTTACGCATAATAATAATAGTGTCCGCAAAGTGATGCTAAATGTGCAATTAGCTGCATTGCCGGCACTCTTCACCCACATTTACTTCTTTGGATTTGGTATTACCATTCAATGGACTTTGGCGATGATCACTTTGGTCGCAGTTGAAACCCTGATGTTAAAACTCAGAAGCCGCCCTGTTTGGCCATACTTAACCGATTTTAGTGGTCTTATCACCGTTACAGGACTGGTGTTTTGTATTCCACCAGAAGCACCTTGGTGGATTATTGTCACAGGGATTGCTTTTGCCATTATTTTTGGCAAGCATCTTTATGGTGGACTGGGTTACAACCCCTTTAACCCAGCGATGCTAGGCTTTGCATTTTTATTGATTTCATTCCCGTATGAAATGACGCAATGGACACTGCCAACGCAAGTTTCAGGGCATTTTTTGTCTTTTATGGACTCCTTTTATTTAATCTTTACGGGACAGATTCACAGCATCCCGCTTGACCAAATCACGGGGGCAACCCCATTAGATGAAGTCAAAACCGCATTATCGACTGGTGTTCCGGTACCGGTCACCTTGGAAGGTGAAAGCTTCAATCGGTTTCGAATTCCTTATGGCTGGGCGGCCGTCAATATCGCTTTCTTTATTGGCGGTATTTGGATGTTAATGAGCCGAAGTATTCGTTGGCAATACCCGGCAGGCTTTCTCATTACCATGATTATTTTATCTGCGACATTTAATTGGTTCGACCCAGAAAATTATGCACCGGTTCGATTTCACTTGCTCACTGGTGGCCTAATGTTAGCGGCTTTTTTCATTATCACCGACCCGGTAACCTCCAGTACAACGCCGTTGGGACGTTTTATCTATGCCTCTGGCATTGCGGTGCTGGTCTACGTCATCCGTAATTGGGGAGGCTTTCCGGAAGGCATTGCCTTTGCCGTACTCATTATGAATATGTTTGTGCCCTTTATCGATCAATATACCCAGCCCAGAGTGGTTGGCTATCGGAAATAACTATGGATCAAAATAACGCCGAAAAACAGCCAAAAAGCACCAGGCCTGGTGACCTTTTACGTCAAAAGATGTTGCAGTCTGCTTTATACCTAGCGTTATTTACCTTGGCAGGGGTTAGTTTCCTATTAATCACTCAATATATTACCGCTGAACCGATTAAAAAAGCGGAAAAACAAGTGCTCTTAAAAACGATTGACCAAATTTTACCAAAGACTCAATATAACAATGACCTCTTTACCGATACCATTTCAGTAACCGATTCCGAACACTTAGGGACCGATGAGCCGGTGACTATTTACCGCGCGAGGCTCAATCAAAAGCCAATAGCCGTTATTGTAAAAGTGATTGCTACCGAGGGGTATAGTGGCAAAATTCACATCATTACTGGAATATATCAAGATGGCACTCTTGCCGGTGTTCGGGTATTGAAACATCGTGAAACCCCAGGTTTAGGGGATAAAGTAGAAATTCGTAAAACAGACTGGATACTGGGATTTAATGGTGAAAAGTTGCGACCAGACCAACCACACTATTGGCAAGTCAAAAAGGATGGTGGCCATTTTGACCAGTTTACCGGTGCCACCATCACGCCGAGAGCAATTGTCAAAGCCGTCAAAAATGCACTCCACTTTGTTCAACAACAAGGAGATCGACTATATGAGTCAGCCCAACCTGCAGAATGACCGTTTTAGTTTGTCTAATAAACTAAATCAATACCAACAAATTGCCAAAAACGGTGTTTGGGACAATAACCAAGCTTTAGTTGCTCTCCTGGGGCTTTGTCCATTACTGGCGGTGACCAATAACACCGTGAATGGTTTAGGACTGGGGTTAGCGACCATGGCGGTGTTATTAACGTCAAATTTCCTGGTATCACTGGTCCGCAACCATGTGGCGGCGGAGATTCGCATTCCGGTGTTTATTGCCATTATTGCTTCAGCGGTCACCGCCATTGATTTATGGATGGAGGCTTATTTACATACCTTGCATGGCATTCTCGGCATTTTCATCCCATTAATTGTGACCAACTGCGCGATTCTAGGCCGTGCTGAAGCTTTTGCCTCTAAAAATCCCATTGATGAGTCGTTAGTGGATGCGTTCTTTATCGGCTTAGGGTTTACAATCGTTTTAGTGGTTTTAGGCAGCTTTCGTGAACTCATTGGAAACGGGACACTATTCGCGCAAATGGATTTATTATTTGGTGAAACGGCTCGCTCATTAAAAATGAGTTTACCGGATGATTACCATCCAATTTTGATGGCGATTTTACCACCCGGCGCCTTTATTGGCTTGGGACTTTTGGTCGCACTCAAAAATACCTTTGAACAACGCCAGTCTGAGCTGAATAAACAAGTTCCCAACATTACAGAAGTTTCAGCCGATATTAAATCAACATCGTCTCCTTAATTGACACCATGAATAAACAAAAAAGACTGGAAATTTTTGAACGGTTATCGGAAGCGATTCCGGTTGCTGAAACCGAATTAAACTATCAATCGACTTTTGAGCTATTGATCGCAGTGATTTTATCAGCACAAGCGACCGACAAAGGGGTGAACTTAGCAACAGCAAAACTGTTTGCAGTTGCCAATACCCCTGAAGCCATTTTGGCTTTGGGAGAAGCACAATTAAAACACTATATCAAAACCATTGGGCTATTTAATACCAAAGCCACCAATATTATTAAAACTTGTCAGCAGTTAATTGAACACCATGACAGCCAAGTTCCAGACACGCGAGCCGAACTGGAAGCGTTACCGGGCGTTGGCAGGAAAACAGCCAATGTCATCTTAAACACGGCTTTTGGTCACCCCACGATTGCGGTCGATACGCATATTTTTCGGGTGGCCAATCGAACCCACTTGGCAAAAGGCAAAACCGTACTGGAAGTGGAAAAAAAGTTGGTGAAAACGGTTCCTAAACGTTACCTAATTCCGGCACATCATTTATTGATTTTACATGGCCGTTATACCTGTACTGCACGCAAACCCCGTTGCGGGGCTTGCTGTATATACGATTTATGTGAGTACGCTGAAAAGACCGAATAGCCCTTTTAACCAGGCCTGGTCATTTTTTGAGTCCGTGGGCTTGCATTTACCAAGATCGAACTGAATCGCCCACTTCCATTAAGCCCTGCTTAGCCAATACTTCAGCAACAGCAAACTTAGCGTGAATCCGAGTAACCTTTAAGAACCCACTCGGCATTGAGTCCGCACCGAGTAAAACACCTTGATAGCGAACGGGGCGGCCTTGGCGGTGATAAACGGCAAACTCATCCCCAACTCGCGCGCCCGATGCTCTGCTTAAATAGAGTATATACTCGCCATCTCTCACATCAATAATTTGAGTCTCAACGGGCTGGCATTTTAAACGCTTGAACACAGCTTGTGTCTGCTGTCGTAAAATCACATCAAATACCATTCCTGTATCTGTCGCGAAAAAAGCACTGGTGCCAAAGGGTCTTTCTCGACCCACTGTAACCTCCCCTTTAACATCAAACCCTTCTCGATGTTGAGAGATGACTTCATGATGGATTAAATCAACCACGAAAAACTCAACTTCTAAGTAACGGGCATTGTCTTTGATTTCATGATTGTAAAAACGCTTAATTTTATTCCAAGCAGCTGAATCTTCATTGTGTGCAGAAACAGAACGAATAATTGTCAGCAACACATATTGTGCGCCGGTGGTTTCCCGAATCGGCTCTAACACTTCGGGTGATAAATTAGGCGCAATTGGCTGGCGCGTATCCACGACTGAAGATTCTTCAACCGCAACCAGATTTTGATAACCTTCTTTTTGCAATCGACGTTCTAACTCCGCCTGATAGCCGATTAATAAGTTCGAAATATCACGAGCTTGATAGGTATCCGAAATCACTGGCCTAGCAATGGCGAGCTTGGGTTGTAAATGATTACCAGGCACATTATTACAGGCTTGAGGACTTTCAGTTAAGCAAACTTCCAGTTTAACTTGATACGTATTCAGCTTCCTTAAATCGGAGGGATCTTCAATTTTTTGACCTGTTTTATCAAATAAATCATCGAAATCCGGTGGTTTTACCCCTTCTTCAACAATTGCAAAGTTTGACACCTTGCTTTGACTGGTAAAATGGGTCATGTCCTTGTGTAACGTATAGTTTGTTACCACTTGATCAGATGAAATACTGAGATTACTCTGCATGCTCGCGAGTTTGAGGCCATTACGAATCGCCATTTGTCTGGCAAATTCTTCAGTAACGCCATCTAAAGAAGCCGTTCCAGTTACCACAACACACTTTTTGGGTGCCGTTTGCGCTTGGACGGTTCCAAACCAACAAATCAAACTTAGCCCCAATAAAATCAGTCGATTATGACCTACTCGATTCATATTTACTTGTTCCTAATGTCAGTAGTCAATTTTTGAAGCTGCCTGACGTCTATTCTCTTTTACATTACCAAATCGGGAATCCATTACATTATGAGGCTTGCTGCTGTAAGCGTTCATGCGTTACCGTATCAATGCGATCGACAATGGCTTGAGCTAACTCTTCTGGATGCCATTTCGACATAAATTTATTCGCGCCCACTTTTTCAGTTAAAGAGTCATTAAATCCGCCACTCAGCGATGAACTTAAAATAACATACAGATCACTTAAGCGAGGGTCTTTTCGAATATTGGTGGTGAGTGTATAACCATCCATTTCAGGCATTTCAATATCCGAAATCACCATTAATACCCGATCTGAAACAGGTGGACTGATTTCTTTATCGGCATCATCTGCCCATTTTTTCAAAAATTCCAATGCTAACTTGCCATTGGTCACAATTTTGTTGGTAATGCCTAGCTTTTCCAGTGTGGTTTTTAGTTGATTGCGAGCCACCACCGAATCATCCGCCGCCAACACAAAGAAATCATGCCCTTGTGTTTTTGATTGATTTTGGCTTAAGAACTCATCGGACATCTCTTCCTGCATCCCGGAGACTTCTGCCAATACTTTTTCAACATCAACAATTTCAACAATTTGATTTTGTGCTCGGGTAATACCGGTAAGGTAATTAACGTTCATGAGCGTATCTGGGGGTGGTAGGATATCTTCCCACCTTAGGTGAACAATTCGATCTACATCTTCAACCAAAAACCCTTGAACGGAACTGTTAAATTCGGTCACAATCGTTAAAGAATCTCGATATTTTTCATGTGGTACCGGCGGCAACCCCAACGATTTAGCTAAATCAATCATCGGCATGGTATGGCCACGAATATCTGACACCCCGACAATACGAGAATCTGATTTTGGCACAGGCGAAATAAAAGGCGTGCGTATGACCTCTCGAACTTTAAAAACATTGATTCCAAATAATTGGTCTCCATGAATTTTAAACAACAATAACTCCATGCGATTCATACCCGCTAATGAAGTACGCTGATCAACCCCTTTTAAAAAACTTGACATGAATAGCCACCCTCACCCTTTTTCAATGGGTTCTAAATCGGTGTTTGGCGCAGAAACTGACACCAACACATGATAAAAAAAACAATATCAGTTAATATAACTGAAAACACGAATGCAAGCAAAAACCAACCGAAATAAAAAGGAAACCATGCACTTTAAAAAAGCCGTTCACTTTCACAACAAGGTTATCTTTATTTTTTTGCTGATTCTTTTTGCTCAAAAAATTGCTGCCCAACCCGCCACCAGCGCTTTACAGCCAATGGAAAAAATTTATCAGCAGACTCTTGAGCTAATAAAGCAAAAAACTGACCAAAAAGTATTTAACCCTAAAATTGAAGTGCGGAAATTAAGTGATCGCTTGCAACTCCCACAATGTGAAACCCCCGTTTCACTTGAAGATAGAGCGCCAGATAAAATTTTTGGTCGAATGACCTTTGAAGCAGCTTGCAGCAATCCTTCATGGAAAATTTATATTACGGCAGTTGTTGATGGAGACTTACCCGCCGTCATGACTACTAAAGTTATTCTCAAACAGGCCGTTATAAAAAGAGAAGATGTTGAGCTAGTCTATTTGCCTTATCGCAAAATTCGTAGGGGAACCTTGGTCCAACTTGACAGCGCGATCGGAATGCGAGCTAAACGGGGCATCGCTGCTAACTCACTGCTAACCGTCCAACAGTTACAACCGCCTTATCTGGTTTTTAAAGGGAATCGCGTTAAAATTGTGTCACAGATTGGTAGTATTCAGGTCCGCTCGATTGGTACGGCATTAGAAAGCGGAACGTTAAACCAACAAATCACCGTTAAAAATGATTCTTCTGAAAAAGAGATAAAAGGCATAGTTATTGCTCCAAATACCGTATCGGTCTATTAGCGCTAATAAAAAAAGCTAAAATAGACTAAAGTTTTCTAAAAACAGCCGTTATATATATTATAAAAAGCACATTTAATTGCTAAAATACTGTAAATGATTATTGGGGAATGTCGTCATGGATATTAAAAATTTAAATTCAGGTTTGGTAAATAGCCGGTTAAACGAGTCTAACCAAACGACTGCCAAAAACCCGAATGCGGCGAACAACAATAAAGCTTCGGACACAACAACTGATCAAGTGACTTTGACCAGCGTTTCGTCTCAGGTAAAAAACTTGGAAGAGAAAGCAGCCAATAGTACGGTTGATAACCAAGATAAAATCAACGCACTGAAAGCAGCGATTAAAGATGGTTCTTATCAAGTGGATGCCCAGAGCGTTGCAAATAAGCTGATTCAAACTGAGGTGCTTTTCGCTACTCGCTAATACAAACAAAAGTGTAATGTTATGACGCCAGCTGTAAATCCAAAAGACATTTCCCATCAACTAGATTTACTGCTGGAAAATTTAACGCTGTTTGAAACCATTCTTGACCAAGAAGCCATTCATCTACACAAAGTTGACCCTGATTCATTGCTAGCACTTCTCGAAAAAAAGGAATCGGTGTCAGAACAGGTCTCCAACCAATTTCAAAAACTTTCAAATTCTTTATCTCCAAACGCAAACGAACCACTTTCACTCAAAGAGTTACTGCTGATTGAATCGGTTCAATCCTTACCAAAGCCTATCATCCAACAACTTGAAGACGCGAACACGCTCGCGACAAACTGTTACCAAAAGAATACAGCGAATGGTGTTGCTGTTCATGCGTTAAGCAATATGAACGAGTCCGTATTAGGTTTGTTAAAAGGCCAAAGTAAAAACAATCAAACCTATAGCGCCACTGGCAAAGCTACGTCTGGTAAATCGACGGCTCGGCCTTTGGGAAAAGCTTAAATTCAACCCCTCTACCTAACTGGCGTAATTCCTGCTTTCTGCTATGTTGCGTCAAATGCGGCAAGTCTATTGTTTAGCTAGGTGAGATGGTTTACTATTAGCTTATTTAGACCATTTAAGAAACCAGATGGCCATTGCTTACTGCAACTGACGCCTTTATCTGACAGGTTACAGGTGCCAAATGAGCCCTGAGCTTTGTTGAAAAGAAACGCCTCGTTTTAACGGAAGGGAGTAGTGACTCACATGGCAATAACTGCCTGCGTGTTTGGCTATTTTCACAAAAGAGAGAAATAAAATGTATTTAGAAAAGGGTCGCTCTTTTTTTAGAATCGATGTAATGCTGCCATGTAGCTACCGCATTATTCCAGAAGATCAAATTGAAGACACACCATTACCTTCAACACCTGATTCCACCTATATCGAACAATACTTTATGGAAAACTTAAGCCAACTGGATGAGCAACTCCATGACTATATTGTTCAGATTGGCCAAAAAAGTGTGGTGCTTGCAAATGCACTGACAACACTGAACAGTAAATTGAATTTTGTACTACAGACCATCGATAAAAAACAGCTGGGGCATGCGATGCCGCAACAAATGGTCAATATTAGTGCTGGCGGGATCGCCATTAACATTCGAAAAGCGAATATTAATCCCAAAGATAAGGTCGATCTACTCTTTCAACTGATGTCAAATGATTCCCCGATTCTCGTTCGCTGTAAGATCGTAAAAATATTTAGCCACCAAGATGACGTAAATGAAACCACTGTCGCGTTAGAGTATGAAAACCTTTCTGAAGAAGATCGTCGCAAATTAGTCTACTTTATTCAAAATAAAGAAATTGAAATGGCAAGACAACAAAATAAACCCAGTCAATAAGTTTTTTAAGTCATTAAAAAAAAACCGGCATAAGCCGGTTTTTTTATTTTGAGTAAGTCTAAAAACAATCATGGAAATGAATATGGCTTTGACATCTGAGGATCAGGCTTCTTTTGAGTCGTCTTCTGCTCTTTTTGTTTAAGCACCTTCACTTCACGTTTCAGAATTTCAAGCTCTTGAAGACCTCTTTTAAGTTCCTTTGAATAGGATTGAGTTTGACTTGACTGCTGCTCTAGTAACTTACTTTGCTTATAAACCTTTCCTTCCAATATCCGCACACGTGTACTGATACTGGCTGCATCTGCAGTTGATTGCAAGGCAAAAGCCACAAGCAAAGTTACGCTCACAATGTTGGCAATTTTTATCATCCTATTCTCCTCATAGCCTCTCATCTATCGAGACCCAGAATTAACGGTCACTGGCTCCGGTGCAATTCAGAGATTGGCATAGGTCATCTGTTGTCATCGTTGTTTTGGCTTCTTGATGGGTATAAACAAAGGCATTATCAAAGAAGCTTTTATCAACATACACTTCCAGAACAGTTTCATAGTTGTTATCTGACATAGGCGTAATACTGACAATTCGAGCGCCTCTGACTAACGCATTGACTCGTGCACGAAAGCTATCATTTTGTGCCGTGAGCGTCGCAACAGAGGTATTACTGTCAATTTTAATACCATATAGTTGCTCTGCCAAAGAGCGGTAGGCGTCGAGTTTAGCTGATCGAATCGCCATTAAACGTCTTTGACCTGGCGTATAACCTTCGAAAGTGCTTTCTGCGCCATAACCAACACCTGAAATTTTAATCAACTCCGGTTTTGGAGCTTCTTTCTTAACTGGCATCACCACCTTTGTGACCTTTTCCTGGACGGGTGGTTGGTAATTTTGTGGGCCAGCAGGTGTCACTGTACAAGCCGATAAAAACATTGCGCTGGACAATGCACTCATTAATATCATTGGTTTTTTCATGACCATTTCTCCATTTTACTCAAAATAATATGCTTTCTTATAGGCACGATGTGCCACCCAACCTTCAGGTAAATTTCTGTTATCCTCAATGCAGCCGCCGCCACTATCACTACAGCGCAAATCATCAACATCATAGGTTTCACCAACATGATAATCCGTTACGCTCAGTTTTTCGGCAGCATAATAGTCCGGTCGTTGATACTGAGTCGAACAACTGGAGACCAACAACCCGACACCTATGATTAAAATCCACTTGCTCGTATTCATAGTGACTCCTTAAACACCTAGGTCTTAAGCGGCGTAACTAACGAACATAGTCAAAAAATGGACTATTTGGAGCGCTATACTCATAGCGGGACTTTTCCATTGCTTGTTGTTTCAGCTTTTCGGCTTTAGCTTGCGCTTTTGTTGCTTCTAATAAATCATTAATGTTGGCTTGCCCCGTCAACTGCGCTTTTTCAAGCTCTTTTAATCCCTTTAAAAAAGTCTTATATTGCGATTGAAGTTGTTTGACACGATTATTGACTTCAGCAAGCCTGCGTTGTGTAACGACCACTTGTGCATTCACTTTATCAATTTTTTTGCCCATACCGGTATCCATAACCACTGGTGCGTTAGTCGTAGCCGGAGCTTGATTTTTGGGAGCTGCCTGCTCACTTTCTAAATTTAGCACGGCAACCGAGTCTTTAGCGCTTGATGGCGCAACGGTTACGACTTCTTTTACTTGTAATAGATCTGAGTTCAACTGTTCCAGCTGAAAACTAAGTGCATCCAGTTTTTTGCCCACTTGCTTGACCACTTCTTCCGTGGAAGCTGACTTAACCATGCTCTGCATTGCCCCTTCATGGGTATCTTTTATTAAGGTCATCGTCTCATCATCGAGGCTACTACTCGAGGATAATGCACCCCACAATCCAATTCCTATCGCGGTTACCACTAGAAATATAATGGTTGAACTAAAGATAATGATAAGTTTCTTAATTGAATCCATTTCTGCCACCGTTAAATTACTGGGTTCTTTTTGTTGTACTGATGCACGTTTTTGTAAAAATTTTTCTGCATGATCTTCTGTTGCCGGCGTTTTTTCAGGTTTGACTAAATCCTTTTCATCAGATTCGGGTTCGCTAAAGGACACCTCATCTTCGTCCTTTTGACTAGAATCGTCTTGCTCTTCAGCTTCATCATCTATATCAAAGTCTTCATCAACGTTATTCAAATCATCTTCAACGGATGCGCTATCGTCCTCTTCCTCTTCATCAGAGACGTCGTTAGAAACAGTTTCATCAACGTCCTCCTCAGGTTCTTCAGCGGGAGGCGTTTCCGGAATCGTATCCAACTCTTCGTCATCATTTGTCGAGTTATTATCCGGTGCATCTATCGTACTCTCTGTATTAGACTCAGACAGTTCTTCAACAGCAGGCTCCTCTTCCTCTGCTGCCTCTAACTCAGCTTCGTCTAGTAAAGCATCAATACTGTCTAGATCATTCGGGTCAATTGTGCCGCCTGGTTCAGCCACGCTCACACTCCTCAAACAGAATTCTTAATTAAATACAAAGCAAAACATGACGTTTTGATGTATTTCTATTTAAACGAATCATTACACGGATAATGCTAGTTAGTGATCTAAATCAATAATCCAGCTTTTCAAAACCACCCTTATCAATCCAGACTAAGTCAGGAGACAGGTGGAGTCTACCCATTGCATCCAAACTTAAAATGCCAAGCTCTGTTTGGATCGCATTGGGTTGTTCAAAAGATAACCGAGTAACGGCTTTTATTGCTGAAGATCCTAAAGCAGGAAAAATGCCAACTTGATTATTTAATAAATCCTGGTCATCATTTTTTGTATTTAGGAACTTAGTATAGTAGGAAGGAAAGATCGCACTGGTTCCCTGCCAGAAAGGTAAACTGCGAATTAACGCACCTGTTGCTGGCAGTTTGGATGGAACCCAATAATGAGGAACTTGATTCAGCTGATAATAGGCGAGTAATGGCGTTACCTGCATCGCTAGGTCATAGGGTAAGAAACTGATAATCATATCAATATCGTCCCGTGTCCGAGGGACATAATGAACTGGGGTTTGAAGTATCTTTTGTAACCAATTACGTCTTATTTCAGACTGATCGCCCTGCACAATTTTTTCCATTGCTTTATCAACATGAGAGGATACTGGCTGCTGATGAATAATTTGAGCAACCGCTTCACGCTCTATTGATTGTTCTGCTGCCCATGCCTGACGGAGCTGTTGGTACATCGTTTTCGAACGAATCGAGTCATCCGTTAGCACCATAACGCGCCGATAGACGCCATTTCCCATTAAAGACACCATTTTTTGAACCAGACTCAGTGATGAATGCGGTGTCAAAAACTTAACATGAGGCATTGAAAAGGTTGCCTCATTAAAAGCAAGCACCGGAATGTCAATTTTTAGACTCGCTAGTTGCTGAACATTGTCTTTTTGTAAGGGGCCGAAAATAAACGATGGTTGATATAATTCTACCCACTCCCAAACAGCTTGCATTGAATCGTAAATATTGGTATCCAGTACTTCTATTGAATACTGAGGAGAAATTAATTGAAATTCAGCGACCATCGCCTGATAAATTTCCAGACCAGCCTGTGCGTAAGGGCCAGTCATGGGTAACAGAGCCAACATACGCTGGGGATCAAATCGATAAGTAATGTATTTTTGATCAGGTAAGGAAGTCTGATCTGCTAACGTCAAATAGTGTTTTAATTGCTCAACTCTAGAGATAAATTGACTTGGAAGACGATTAGAACCATATAAAACGTCCAACTTCTCTAAATAGTTTTTGACACGAACGACATCCCCATTTTTTTGCGCCAACTCGGCCTTTAATAGCCATATTTCAGCATCGATAAGCTGTATTTGTTGGTCAAAATCCGTATTAATTGCCGATGAGTCGCTCACGTTTTGAACCCTATCAGCTGCTGCTGGTCTGGCAATAATTGCCAGTAGAGCTAAGATTATGGAACTGGCAATAAAATTAACAACAGATTTCATTATGATTTATCTTACATTCATTAAGAAAAATAGAGCCATAACGTGCAGCGCCCTGTCTAACCTTGATCGAATCATTCAGACCCGCCAAGTGTTTTTGACACAATTTCATAGACATCTTTAGATAAATCAGGGGTATCTAAAATATGATGCAATGCCTGCTTCATTTGAGTCTTTCTAGGTTCTGCTAAGCTACGCCATGCTGAAAAAGCACCGACGAGTCTTGCTGCAACTTGAGGATTGATTGCATCCACAACCAGAACTTGTTCCGCATAAAAAATATAGCCTTTACCTGACGCATGATGAAAGCCGACCCAATTTTGTCGTCCAAAAACGCCCAGCACACTTCGAACCCGGTTTGGATTTTTATAACTAAATTTTGGTTCCTGAATCAATCGCTTAACAACTTCAAGACTGTTTTCAATCGGTGCACTGGCATGCAATGCAAACCATTTATCTAAAACCAACTGATCCTGGTGCCAATGATGATAAAAATCGTCCAAACACGCATTTCTAGCCTCAGAAGTATGCAGATTCATGGCCTCTAATGCAGCGAGTACATCTGTCATATTATGACCTTTATGATATTGTTCAACCGCAATATCTAGGTTATGAGGGTGCTGCAATAGATATTTTAGGCAAATATTTTTCAGTTTTCGGTTGGCAATTTCTGATGCAGAATACTGGTAATCAGGTGCTTGCTGATCTTGTAGCTGCAGATAGAGTTGCTTCAATTCGATTTCAAAGGCATCCGCTATGGTGACCTTCAAGTAATTATGTGCCGCCAATATCGCATCAATATTTTTGCAAGTATACTGTTCTGCAAGATAGCTTAATTCGGGCAAAGCCAATGCCAACGACTTTAGGGCTTTATCCATTGATGCATCTTGAATCACCTGTAAAAAAGCCGTTTGATAGGCGGTAGTGAACACCATTGGCCGATTTTCTTCATAACACTCAATACAATATTTCAAATTAGCCATTGCCAAGGTTTGAATCGACTCCCACCGTACAAATGGATCATTATCGAAACTCGCTAATGCAATCGTTGATTCGGAAGATTGTGGAAAATCTAATTGAACAGGTGCTGAAAAATGACGCAACATGGAAACAATCGGTTCTTGCGATAGATCCACAAAGTCAAACGATTGGTTGAGTTCAGTCACTTTTAACAACCAACCTTTTTCCGTTAGAAATAAATGATCTGATGCAATGTCTAACTCGACAGGCAAATCCTGACCATATTCATCCATAAAACGAATCAAAACGGGAATCAAGAAAGGCAAATGTGTTTGTTGATTATGAAGCGTCTGCGAAAAATGAAGTCGGAACCGACCCGAAGCCTCATCGAATTCTGACCGCACTTTTAAATAAGGGGTTCCTGCTTGAACATACCAATTCTGCAATTGAGACAAATCTTGTTGATTGGCCTCCTCCATCGCATGTCTAAAATCTTCTATGGTGACTGCTTGACCATCAAAACGATCAATATAAACATCCATCCCCTTTTGAAAGCCTGATTCTCCAAGTAGCGTATGGTACAAACGAACAATTTCTGCCCCTTTTTCATATACGGTCAAGGTGTAAAAATTATTCATTTCGATATAGGACTGTGGTTGTATCGGATGAGCCATCGGCCCGGCATCTTCTGGGAACTGGAAACTTCTTAGTTGGCGCACATCTTCTATGCGCTTTACGGCTGGTGACAGCATATCAGCACTAAATTCTTGATCTCTAAAGACCGTCAAACCTTCCTTGAGCGTTAATTGGAACCAGTCCCGACAAGTTACACGATTACCGGTCCAATTGTGAAAGTACTCATGACCAATAACCGCTTCAATTCCTTCATAATCATGATCTGTTGCTGTATCAGAATTTGCTAAAACAAACTTAGAGTTAAAAATATTTAACCCCTTATTTTCCATTGCCCCCATATTAAAATCATCAACGGCAACAACCATATAGCGGTCTAAGTCATAACTGAGTCCAAAACGTTCTTCATCCCAACGCATGGCTTTTTTAAGCGACGTCATCGCATGCGAACACTTATCTAAGTTGTGAGGCTCGACATAGATCTCTAAACTGACTGTTCTTCCATCCGCAGTTAAGTACCGATCTTCAACCTTATCTAAGGTACCGGCGACCAATGCAAACAAATAACAAGGTTTTTTATAGGGATCTTGCCAAATAGCATAGTGGTTATCAGTACCATAATCACCCGACTCAATTAAATTACCATTTGATAATAACACGGGGGTTTCAGACTTACTGGCAATGACTTTAGTGGTAAACAGACTTAATACATCGGGTCTGTCTAAGAAATAAGTGATAGACCGAAATCCTTCTGCTTCACATTGAGTACAATAGTTCCCATTACTGCGATATAACCCTTCCAATCTCGTGTTACTTTGCGGATTTATTTCAGTCACCACCTCTAATTCAAATGCAACGCAGGGTACTTTTAGCACCAAGGTCGTTGCCGTCAACTCATACGCACTCGGTGCTAATGATGCCCCATTGAGTGAAATGGATATCAACTGAAGGTGTTCACCATCTAAAACCAATTTCGTTTCCGAACCGATTGGGGTCATTTGCATACGGTTAACGACACGCGTTTTCTCCGGTTGCAATTCGAATGTTAAATCAACGGCATCAATTGAAAATGCAGGCGGTTGATAGTCCTTTAAAAATTTTTCCGTTGGTTGAGCGGTGATTGTCATGCGATCCATTCCAATTCTAAACAGTGGGTTGTTTACGATACCCTAAGTTTGGTGGTCTTTTACCAAAAGGATTAACGAAGTTTAAGATAAAAAAAAAGCCTTTCTACCCAAAGCAGAAAGGCTTTTTTTAACAGTGCGAATCAATAATTAATAATTAAATTCCGCGCGACGGTTTTTTGCCCATGCCGTTTCATTGTGTGCGGCATCAACTGGACGCTCTTCACCATAAGAAATCACATTGATTCGACTTGGGCTAACGCCTTCTGCAATCAATGCATTCTTAACAGCATTGGCTCTACGCTCACCTAAGGCTAGGTTGTACTCTCTTGTGCCACGCTCATCACAGTGTCCTTCAATCGTAATGTTTGCTGCACTGTTTAAAGCCATATAATCAGCATTAAGCTTAATGACATCATAAAATTCAGAACGCACTTCAGAACGATCAAACTCGAAATTCACAACTTTACCTTGTAAAGCATCGAAAAGTTCACCTGCTGTCATCCCTTCCGCATTGGTTGGAACGGCAGCCGCCGCAGCTGCGGCTTCAGCCGCTGCCGCAGCAGCAGCTTCATCTTCTGCCTTAGCTTGTGCAGCGGCTTCAGCATCTGCCTTAGCCTGTGCAGCCGATGTATTTGATGCTGTCTCATCATTTGTGGGAGTAGAACTACACCCAACTAAAGAGACTCCTAAAATACCAACCAAAAATAGCTGCTTAAGACCAGATAACGACATAGATGAATCCTCTTCATTTTATATAAGTTAATTTAATGTTCTTAATTCTAAAAGAAATCTACCAATATTGAAAGCTTTAACTAAAGAATATTTTACGACCTTTTTACAAGCGAATAAAGCGCTAGTCTCCAGAGCATGCTTGCGTTTCTTGGCCAGTGGCACAAGCTTTCAAAAGCAATTCTTGGTGAATCGTCACTTCTTTTCTTTTCCAAGTTAATATCTGCGCTTGGTGAAATTTTCCTAAAATCCGTGAAATGGTTTCTGGTGTTAAATTTAGAAAGCTGGCGACTTCACGATGAAGGACATTTAACCTAAATTGCAGGTGCTCATAGCCTCTAGACTGAAATTTTTGAGACATATTCCATAGAAACTCAGCCAATCGTTGCTCTGCCGATTTTTGAGTCAATAGCCTAGCGTGTTGCCGGCTGGATACGATTTCGTAACTCATTAAATTAAAAAGCTGAATATTCAAATTAGGAATTTTCGACCCCAATGCCGCCAAGCGCTGATAAGGCAGCCCACACACTGAAGTGGTATCAAGGGCAACCGCACTATACTGATGCTGCTCAAACGCCATAGATTCCATGCCGATGATATCGCCAGGAAGGTAGAATCCATGGATAATTTCTTCTCCCGTGTCTGAGCATGAAAAAACTTTAACAACCCCAGCACGAATAGCATACAGTTTGGTGAACGGATCTCCCGCTGAATATAATAATTCTCCTTTTAATGTACAAGGAGAACGATCAACAAGCTCATCTAACACCTGCATTTCAGAATCATGCAACCCTTGTGCAAAACAAATCCCTTTAAGGCCACAATTTGCACAGCTGGCTTGAAAGCTTGAATATTTTTCAGTCATAATTTACAAAATCAATTTTTAGCTTAATTCGATGCATTTTAACAAAAAATTTTCAACCGAAACCAGAATGCACAAATTTATTCAAAAAACCATCGAAAATATTTAAACGCCCTGTCACATTCTACCAGTGCTTAATTTTTAATCATTCTAAAAAAGTCCACCACTTTTAAAGGATTTACCCATCAACTAACAAAACTGCTCACAAAGTTATCCACAGCTTCTGTGGATTATAAAATCGAAAAAACCAGATGAACAAAATGGTACAATATTTAATATTAAACACATAATATCAATACCTTACACAACAATGTAGATCTAATTTATAAAGATAAAAAACTAATCTGACTTTTAGGCATGTCAAGTCATTTTTAAAATTATTCACTTTTTTTGTTGCATTTCTTCAAATGCCCTATCCATCGCGATTTTCTGCGAATTACCAGTTAAAAATGGATTTTTAATCACACTTCCCCTCGTTCCTTGAATTGATACAATGATCATCAATTTAAGGCCGACCAACTTATGATATTCATCATTTTGACCAACACATATCAATCGACTCATCAAATGCGCGCACATTATAATATCTAGTTTGCAAAGCAGATCCAAATACACTTTATGATAAAATTAAAAACATTTTTTGGTAACTGCTTGCTTCAAATAGCAAACAACAACACAACCACCCACCGCTGAATTAAACACAGGATTCCATATGGCAAAAATTCTAGGCATCGGCAATATCGTATTAGATATTATCTTACAAACCGCACATTACCCGTTAGAAGATGCAGAAATGAGAGCTGAATCTAGACGATATGAAGTGGGTGGAAATGTTTGCAATAGCCTTTACGTATTGCAACAACTGGGACATGACAGTAGCATCATGGCGAGTCTTGCCGCAGATACAGCTGCAAAACAATTGGTTGATGGTCTTAAACAGAGAAAAATTGATGCTCAGCACATTCAACGTTTTATCAAAGGTCAAACCCCAACCTCTTATGTATTGCAGAGCAATCAAACCGGAAGTCGTACCATTACCCATTTCCGAGCCTTAGAAGAACTGAGTTTTGATTATTTTGCTAAGGTCGAAATTGAGCAATATGATTGGCTTCATTTTGAAGGGCGAAATATTGAAAATCTATCAGGCATGCTCAATATCGCACGCACTTTTTTGACCCATCAACCGATTTCTCTTGAAGTAGAAAAGGCACGTGAAGGGATTGAAGCCTTGTTTCCGTTAGCCAATGTCCTGATTTTTTCTCATCATTATGCTCAACAAACAGGTTATGAAACGGCTGAGTCCTTATTAAAGCATGTACAGACACTGGCACCTAACAGCCAATTAATCTGCACTTGGGGCAAAGAAGGTGCTTGGTTTCGAGCACCAGACGGAACAATCCAACACCAGCCTGCACTTCAGTTAGAGCACACAATTGACACCTTAGGGGCTGGAGACACTTTTAATGCCGGACTCATTGATGCGCTTATTCGCCAACAACCTTTAGATGAGGCCGTTCGATCTGCCAGTGCATTGGCTGCACGCAAATGCCAACAACAGGGATTTGACAATTTATTGTCAACGCCGCCTTCAAAAAGACCCCTTGCCAACCTCAAACAACTGAATAATGCTAAAGCGCTCGTTGTTCCTTGTGAGGCTTTGACCCACGCCGTTATTTTGATTCAATATCAAGATGCCGTTAAAGCTTATGCTAATAACTGCCCGCATCAAGACGTGCCACTTGATGAAGCATATAAGATTGACATCAACCCGTTTGATAAAACCATGAAGTGCTCTGTGCACGATGCGTATTTTACGATAGAGGATGGGGTATGTATTGAAGGGCCTTGCTTAAATGATGAATTAACACCGATTGCCATCAAAGTTGATGCTAAAGGAGATATTTACCTCGCAGAGTAACAAAAATGCCCAGGCCTGGGTAGACTTGGGCATGAATAATGACAGTTTCATATCGGGCACACTAGCGTGCCCAGCAAAACTTATCTTAGATTTAAACTCTTATAATTATCACGAATAACCACGTCTGCAGAGGCCACCATTGCTTTTATTCGAGCATCAGCCTCAGCGACACTCGACACTTCAACTAAAGCCGACTTCAATTGAGAAACGGCAGCAGCCTGCTTTGGCAGTTCGCCTTCTTTTACATCCACCACCTCTAGCACCATAGAATCGCCAGTCGGCATTGCAAAGGTGGTATAAGTTGGTTGTTCTTTAGGCTTAGGGGCTTTGAAAATAGCGGCCGTTACCTGAGGTAATACCGATTGATTCTCACGAGATAACCAGCCCAGTTGAGCAAACTCAACGCCCTCTTCTTCCAGCTCCGACATTTTAACCTTGCCCAATTGTAATTGAGCTTGTAACTCAGCTGCCTTTTGAGCAGAAGCCTGAACACCCGCTTGGCGTTTCAAATCACTTTCAATGCTAGCGCTCACGTCATCCAATGACTGCTGTTGCGCAGGAACGACTTCGTTGACTCGAATCACCACTGATTCTGTCGGTGACAGTTCAATCGTTGCACTGTTCAATTTAGACTGCTTAACCTCTTCTGAAAAAGCCGCCGTAATCACCTTTGGGTTGGAAGTTACTTCATCGGTTCCACCTTGCTGACTAAATAACTCAGAGGTTTTTACCTGCAAACCCGTTACGTCAGCGGCTGGTTCAATCGCATCAGCCTGTTCGTATGCCACCGTACTTAGTTGCTCAAGCTTTTCAAAGTAAGTTTTCTCAGCTAACTGGCGACGTACTTGGGCTTCTACGTCTGTTTTAACGACATCATATTCAGGCGTTTGTTTAGGTTGAATCTGAGTCAGTTTGATTAGGTGATAGCCAAAATCGGTTTTGATCGGTTCACTCACTTCTCCAGGCTGCATTGAGAAAACTGCTTTATCAAATTCAGGCACCATCATGCCTTGTTGAAACATGCCCAAGTCACCACCAATATTCGCAGAACCGGGATCTTGAGAATGGGCCTTTGCTAAGGCCTCAAAATCTTCGCCCGCTTCAATTTTCGAAGCGATATCGGTAATCTGCTTCTTAGCATCCGCTTCAGAGGTGGTTTCATTAATCTGAATCAAAATATGACTGGCTTGACGCTGTTCCGGCTGAACAAATTGATCCTTATTACTGTCATAAAATGCTTTAAGCTGTTGGTCGGTCACCGCTACATTTTCCGCCAAATCTGCTTGTGACAGTAAAACATATTGAATACTGACCTTTTCCGGAACCCGAAACTGATCCTGATTCGCTTGATAATAACTTTCAATTTCAGCAGCTGTCGGAACAGCCTGTTCCATAAATGGCCGCTGATCAATTCGAAGCGTATTCACCTGACGTTGCTGAAATTGCAACGCCGCAAGATTTTTGACTTGTTGATCCGTTGCAATCGCTGATGCCATCGTTAATTGACGATTTTGGGTTTCAACCATAAATCGACGCTGCTCATATTCAAATCGAGCAATATTCAAACCATTGCGCATCAAAATATCTTGATAGAGTTGTTTGTCAAACTGACCATCCTTTTGAAAGACTGGAGCAGATTCAATCATGGCAAAAACTTGTGCGTCAGAAACTCGCATATTGTGATCTGAAGCCCATTGCTGAATCACTTCCGATTCAATCAAAGCATCCATCACCTGATCACGAAGTTCGGTATCATCTACCACCTGATCATACATATCCCCAAACTGATTCTTAAGACGATTTTTCTGACGATCATATAGGGATAAAAACTCGTTTGCCGTGACCTCTTCACCATTGACCTCGGCCACCACAACGATTTTATCGCCCTGTGCATACTGATCAATACCAAATAAGGCAAACGTTAAAATAATCAAACTTACAATCACCCAAGCAATCCAGCCTTGAGCGTGGTCTCTAATACTTTGTAACATCAGTTTCTAACCCATAAAAAATAAAGGATTTATTGTATCAATCTCTGTCAATGCTTTCAGATAATTTTTGATATTTATGCGGATATCACCATTATTCTATGCTAAAGTTTATCGAATACCCTAAAGAGCAAAAAAGAATGAAAAAAGTACTCTATATTGACGATGCCTCATCAATGCGCAAGCTGGTCTCCATGGTTCTTGGAAAAGATTTCGATTTAACCCTTGCTGAAGATGGACAAGATGCATTAGATCGAATCAACAGTACGCAGTTTGACCTTATAATCTCGGATATTAATATGCCGGTTATGGATGGCCTCACCTTTTTAAAAAACGCTCGAACATTAGAACGTTATAAGTTCACACCTATTTTGATGATGACGACTGAGGCCAGTGCTGAAATGAAAGCACAAGGAAAGTTGTTTGGTGCGACAGGATGGATTGTCAAACCATTTGATCCCGACAAATTGCCGGGCATTATTCGAAAGCTTGTTTAGGGTAAAAGCAACCAGGCCTGGCTGCTTTTTGATTGTTTATAGACTGGTTTAGACAAAAGGATCGTCTAGAATAAGGGTTTCAGAACGATCTGGACCCGTCGATAAAATGGAGACCTTTACTCCCATTTCTTTTTCTAAAAACTGAATATACTGTTGCGCTTCAGCCGGTAAATCTTGCCAGCTGCTAACACCAACGGTTGAGCATTGCCAACCTGGAAGCACTTCATAGCAAGGTTCAACCAAATCATAATCATCCGCACTGGATGGCGGTAGCAATGCTTTCTGCCCATCCACTAAATAATGCGTACACACTTTTATTTCCGCAAGCTCATCCAATACATCGAGCTTGGTTAAGCAAACCCCTGTTAAACCGTTCACCTGAGCAGCTCTTCTGAGTGCCACCGCATCAAACCAACCACAACGTCTTTGTCGACCCGTTGTTGCGCCAAACTCACGGCCGCGTGTGCCCAGTTCTTTACCAACACTGTCACCTTTATCAGACGCCACATCATAGATTAACTCGGTTGGGAAAGGGCCTCCGCCAACACGTGTGGCATACGCTTTAGTAATGCCCAACACATAATCCAACTGACAAGGGCCAATTCCTGAACCAGCGGATGCGCCGCCAGCAGTCGTATTGGACGAGGTGACATAAGGATAGGTTCCATGATCAATATCAAGCAAAGTCCCTTGAGCCCCCTCAAACATGAGGTTTTTACCTTGTTTATTATACTGATCAATCAGGTTCGGAATATCCGCCAGCATGGGAACAATCAGTTCAGCATAACTTAAGCACTTTTCCCACAACAGGTCAAAATCAACCGGGTCAACTTGATAATACTCTGTGAGCATAAAATTATGGTAGGCCAAGGTGGCTTCTAATTGTTGCTTAAACTTAGCCATATTTCTAAAGTCACCTGCCCGCAAACCACGTCGTGCAACCTTATCTTCATAAGCTGGCCCAATACCCCGGCCCGTTGTTCCAATCGCGGCATTGCCTCTAGCCAGCTCTCGAGCTTGATCTAAGGCCACGTGATAATCCAAAATTAATGGGCAGGCATCACTGATTTTTAAACGATGCTTAACCTGCAACCCACTGTCTTCTAGTTGTA
This sequence comes from Hydrogenovibrio sp., assembly GCA_965658885.1. Classification (GTDB taxonomy): domain Bacteria; phylum Pseudomonadota; class Gammaproteobacteria; order Thiomicrospirales; family Thiomicrospiraceae; genus Hydrogenovibrio. Next base: position 5,791 of record CBFHUY010000007.1, on the reverse strand, counting down.
AGACTTCCTTCGCCAAAGCATCCGGTGCGAGAACCACGCCATTACCGATAAAGCATTCAACCGTCTCACGTAAAATACCAGATGGAATCAAATGCAAAACCGTTTTATGACCATCAATCACTAAAGTATGGCCTGCATTATGCCCCCCTTGAAAACGCACCACTGCGGCAACTCTATCGGTTAAGAGGTCGACAATCTTTCCTTTTCCTTCGTCTCCCCACTGGGTTCCTACAATGACAATATTCTTTTTTGACATAAATACTTCTCTTTATTCTTATGCTTATCTAAGGGAACTTTTCCATTCTGCCTATCAGAAGCGACAGGGGCTTCTCACCCGCTTCATTTAATGCCTACTTAAGCAGCCGTTTCCTTAATCTGTAAAATCCATTGACCGTTATCAAACGCTAAATACTCACCACCATCTGGACAATCTTCAAACTGATACATACGCTTGACCACACAGTTCTGCTGCTTCAAAGATTCAATAATTTCATTCAAGGCTTGATCATATTGATTCGGAGCAAATACCACTCGTTTTGCTTGGGTATTCGGAAGGGCTAATAAATCCAATGCCCCTCTCAAGTCTAGACTAAAGCCAGTAGCAAGTTGCGCTGTGCCAAATTCCGAACCAATCCCATCATAGCGCCCACCTCGAGCAAGCTGATAGAGTTTTTTTCCAGAAGCATAACAACTAAAGATCATACCGGTATGATATTGATAACCCCGTAAATCAGCCAAATCGACATGAATGGTTAAGCCTGTAAAAGCCCCAAACCACTTTAAAATGTCTTCTAAATAACATAAGTGTATTTTCATTTTTTCTGAAAGGGTCTTCAGATTTTGCATTTGCGATACGACTGTTTGTGCATCACCACACAACGAAGGTAAGGTATCAAAGAAAGGTTGCAAAGCATCCTCAACGTTTAAAGTTGCAATAAACGCCTGGTATTCAGGAATGGACTTCCGCAATAAAATATCGACCAAAAGGTGCTGCTGGGATTTAGACAAATTGGCCAAGTTCATCAGTTCATCCACAATCGCAACATGCCCTAAACTTAGGGTGAGCTCATTCAAACCAATACTATGTAAAGAGGCCAGCATTAATTCAATCACTTCGATGTCGCTTTCAACACCAGAATGACCAAAGAGTTCCGCACCTATCTCAATTGGACTTCTAGAACCTTTCGCTTTATTGTTGCGGGTCTTAAGAACCTCGCCTACATAACACAAGCGCACTATGCCACTTTGCTTTAAACGATTTATGGCAATTCGCGCGACTTGCGGAGTCATATCCGCACGCACGCCCATCATTTTTCCGCTTTCTTGATCAGTAAAACGGCAAGTGTCAACGGCAAGGTGTTGTCCTTTTCCGGTCAGTAATGAATCCGTGAATTCCGCTAAAGGCGGTAACACCAAATCATAGCCTGCGAGTTCAAATTGATCGAGCAATTGACGACGATAAAACTCTAATTTTTTAGCCGCATCAGGCAATAGATCTTCAATACCGTCAGGGGTAAACCAAATATTTTGTTGCATAAAACGCTTCTTACTTGAACATCATTAATAAAATCATTCCGATGGCAATACTCAACAACCCCATCACTCGTAATTTTGCATCGTTCATTTTAACCAATTCCATCATGCCTTTTCGCCACACTGCCGGAAAAGCAAACGGTAAAAGGCCTTCAATTACGAAGACCAAAGCTAATGCACTGATTAATGTCTCAACCATTTTGGCCCCCAGATAGATGAAGTTGACATAAAAAAGGTGGTTATCACCACCTTTAATACAGAATTGTTAAAAACGAACTTTACTTATTTTTCTGATTAAAAAACTTAAAGAAATCAGATTTTGGATCAACAATCATCATGTCAGATTTATTGTTAAACGATTCCTGATACGCATTTAAACTTTGATAAAAAGAATAAAAGTCCGAATCCTTTGAATAGGCATTCGCATAAATTTCAGCCGACTGGGCATCGCCTTCCCCGCGAATAATTTCAGCATCTCGATACGCATCGGCAATAATCACCGTTCTCTGACGATCCGCATCCGCTCGGATTCTTTCAGCCGCTTCCGCCCCTTGCGAACGCAGGTCTTTAGCCACTCTGTTTCGCTCTGCTTCCATTCTTTGATAAACCGATTCGCTCACATTTTGCGGTAAATCAACCCGCTTGACCTTCACGTCGATCACATCAATCCCAAAATCAGATACAGAAACACGCGTTTGCTCAATAATTTTATCAACGATGACATTACGATCTTGTGAAATCACTTCTTGAACCGTTCGATTCCCTACCTCAGATCTCAAACTGTCTTTCATAATTTGCGCTAAACGCATATTGGCCAAGCGAATATCACCATTCATCGAAGTATAAAACTTCTTGGTATCGCTAATTTTCCATTCCACAAAAGAATCAACCAACAGGTTTTTCTTTTCACTGGTTAAATAACGTTCTGCACTGGAATCCAAAGTTTGCAAACGCGCATCAAATTTACGCACATTGTTCACAAAAGGCATCTTAAAGTGCAAGCCCGGCTCTAGATCGGTTTTAACGATTTCACCAAAGCGAAAAACCACGCCAGTTTCACCCTGTTGTATGGTAAAAATGGCATTCCCACCCACTAGTAAGAGCGCGGCAACTAATATTGAAAATACGGCTTTCATTTTAACGAAGCTCCCTTGTTCTTAATAGATCACGAATATTTGTTCCTTTGCCAGTAGAAGAGCTAGGTGTGTTTCCAGCACTATTTGGCGAAGGTTTCGCCGCAGATTGATCCGCCGAACTAAACGGAACCGTTGCTTGTTGGTTTGACATCATCTTATCTAAAGGTAAGTAGAGCAAATTCGTTCCACTGTCTGATCCGACAAATACTTTTGACGTTGACCCCAAAACACGAGTCATCGTATCTAGATAAAGACGTTCGCGGGTCACTACGGGTGCTTTTTGGTACTCTGTCATCACACTTTCAAAACGGCTCGCTTGCCCTGTTGCCCGAGCAATAACTTGATCACGATATGCACGCGCTTCTTCAATTTGACGAGCTGCCATCCCTCTTGCTTTTGGCAAGATATCATTTGCATACGCCTCTGCTTCACTAATCAAACGAACACGGTCTTCACGAGCCTTGACAACATCCGAAAAAGCGCCTTGAACCTGTTCAGGGGGTTGTGCATCTTGCAAGTTTAAAGAGGTAATCATCAGTCCTGTGTTATACCGCTCTAGGTTTTTTTGGGTAATATTTTGAACCTTAGAGACGACCTCATCACGACCTTCCGTTAGCACAAAGTCCATTTTATTACGTCCGACAACTTCTCTTAACGCACTTTCGGTTAGACTTCTCAAGGTTATGTCTGGCTCGGCAACATCATAAAGATATTTTTTCGCATCTGAAACCTTGTATTGAACCGCTATCCGAATATCGACAATATTTTCGTCTTTAGAGAGCATTAACGATTCAGATAAAACGCTACCACTACGGTTTTGGGAATCAGAGCGATAACCAATTTCAGCTGTTCGAATTCTGTCCACATTCACAATGGTGACGGTTTCTATTGGCCAAGGTAAGTGCCAGTGTAGACCGGCTTTGGTTTCTTCTGCATAGGCACCAAAGCGTTTTACCACCCCTCTTTCTGGGGAATCGACGGTATAAATACCGCTGAGCAGCCAGATAATGACTAAAACAACTACGCCAATCCAAGTACCTTTTCCGCCGCCAAATTGATTATTGCCGCCACCTAAAAAATCTTGTGCCTTTTTTAGGAGTTCATTTAAATCTGGATCCTGGTTTGATCCATTTGGGTTTTTAGAACCATTCGGACGATTGTTACCACCTGAATTGCCCCACGGGTCTTGTCCTGGTTTGCCCGGCTCATTCCACGCCATTATTTTCTCCAAAGGTTAAAAACGAATACAACATTTTAAATTTTATCGTGTTAAAAGTCATCCTTTAATCACCCTAAACACAGGTTTCTTCAATTTGAGTTGGATTATTCCCATCCATATCCATTTCTTCATAGTGCAACACATCTTTCCATTGCCTCACTTGATGCCATTCCTTTTCTGTTAAACACATTTTAAATTCACTATTACCCTGTTCATCAAAGCCTTCTTCTAGAATGGTGCCTAAGTGATAGAGTTGCGACCGTCGCTTACCAGCCTGCATCGATAAAGTCAGCTTTACGGTTATAAAACGTCCTCTAAAATGCGCGGCAATGCCTTCTAGTAGAAAAGGGATTCCTTGCTCAGCTTTGGCTGACAACCAAACCCTTTCCGGCAAACCCGATTCATTCAGTTCTAAATGGGGCTCAATTTGAGTTTCTGTTAATAAATCTATCTTATTAAACACCTCTAGTTGAGGCACTTCGTCAGCCCCCACCTCTTTTATGACTTCGGCGACATCCGCCATTTTTTCAATTCGATGGGGATCTGCCGCATCCACCAGATGAATCAGTAAGTCTGCTTCCCGGGTTTCTTCCAAAGTGGAACGAAAGGCCGCAACCAAATCATGGGGAATATGACGAATGAATCCGACGGTATCCGCCAAAATAATCGGGCCTGCACCTGGCAAATGGACTTTTCTCAGCGTTGAATCCAAGGTCGCAAACAAGCGGTCTTCTGCATAAACACTGGCCTGTGTCAGCAAATTAAATAAAGTCGACTTCCCCGCATTGGTATAGCCAATAATCGTCACTGTTGGGTAATCCGACTTTTGCCGAGAACGCCGACCTAAACTCCGCTGTTTCCGCACCTTTTCAATTCTGGCTTCAAGCTGTTTGATTTTACCTTGCACCAAACGTCTATCGGTTTCTAGCTGTGTTTCACCTGGCCCTCTTGCACCAATGCCACCTTGACGATCCAAGTGCGTCCAACCTTTGACCAACCGCGTCGACATGCGACGTAACTGTGCCAATTCAACCTGTAACTTCCCCTCATGGGATCGCGCTCTTTGCGCAAAAATATCCAAAATTAATCCGACACGATCCAGCACCTGACAGTCTAAAAGCTGACTCAGGTTTCGCTCTTGTGCAGGGCTTAAAGCATGATTAACAATCACCACATCCGCTTCATGTGTCATCACTGCCGCCTTAATTTCTTCGGCTTTACCCTTTCCGACAAAAAGTTTCGCATCAGGCGTGTCACGCTTAGTGGTAATCAGCTCAACGACTTCAGCGCCGGCGGAATCAACCAACTCATAAAATTCAGCAAGCACTTCTTGATCGGCAGAGTGATAAAAATCCACATGCACCAGCACCGCTTTCTCAAGCGACTTTTGTTCGAGTTTTCCAAATAATTCCATAAATTCGTTTATAAAAGACCTTACTGACAAACGGTGGGATAGAAAGTGATGACAAGAGATTGTGAAGGGCTGTCACCGCCCACTTCTAAGCGAACAGCAACAGTTAGAAATGTAAAAAGATTATCCAGCAGCATGACCTTCTGTATGAGTTGTTTCAAACTCATAGGCTTTTGGGTCTCTGGCAGGAACAATGGTTGAAATTGCATGTTTATAAACCATTTGCGTCACATTACTGCGCAGTAAAACCACAAACTGGTCAAAAGAATCGACTCGACCTTGTAACTTAACACCATTCACCAAATAAATCGCAACATTGATGCGTTCTTTTCTCAATGCATTCAAATACGGATCTTGTATCGGTAACGCCTTTGCTGGCTTTTTATTATCCATTATTTATCCCCTAAAAAATCATTTACATTTATTTAAGCTGATGCTTCAGCTTTTTTTGTTATGAACAATACTGACAGATTGATCTCTTTGCCAGTCTGT
>CBFHUY010000006.1:0-31175 GCA_965658885.1 Hydrogenovibrio sp. | reverse complement strand
GTTGTTGAGCCAGATTTGCATAAAGGTAAACCTCATTCTGCGTTATTAGAGAAAAAGTCTAAAAGCGGTGGGCGAAATGCAAATGGACGTATCACAGTAAGACATCAAGGTGGTGGACACAAGCAACATTATCGTCAAATTGACTTTAAAAGAAATAAAGATGGTGTTACCGCTACAGTTGAGCGTTTGGAATATGATCCGAACAGAACCGCTCACATAGCATTGCTTAAGTATGCTGATGGTGAAAGACGATATATCCTTGCGCCAAGAAATGTTAAAGCAGGTGATAGTGTTGTATCTGGTGACGTCGTTTCAATTAAGCCTGGGAATGCACTACCATTGAGAAATATTCCGGTTGGTACGATTATTCATGCGATGGAAATGCGTCCTGGTAAGGGTGCTCAAATCGCAAGAAGTGCTGGAGCTTATGCACAAATCGCTGGTAGAGACGGAGCTTATGTATTAGTTAAGTTACGTTCTGGTGAAATGCGTAAAATCTTGGCAGAATGTCGAGCCACTATCGGTGAAGTTGGCAACCAAGAGCATTCATTAAGAAAGCTTGGGAAGGCTGGTGCTAAACGTTGGAAAGGTGTTCGACCTACTGTCCGTGGTGTTGCTATGAACCCAGTAGATCACCCGCATGGTGGTGGTGAAGGTCGTACCTCGGGCGGCCGTAACCCTGTAACTCCATGGGGTGTACCAACTAAAGGTAAGAAAACACGTAGTAATAAGCGTACAGATGGAATGATCGTACGTCGTAGAAATAAATAAGGAAGGACCCTATGCCACGTTCAGTTAAAAAAGGACCTTTTGTAGATCATCACCTGGTTAAAAAGGTGATGGAGGCACAAGAATCTGGTAGTAAACGTCCCATTAAAACATGGTCTAGAAGATCAATGATTCTTCCAGACATGATTGGTTTGACGATTGCAGTACATAATGGTAAAGAGCATATTCCTGTCTATGTTTCAGAAAACATGGTCGGTCATAAGCTTGGTGAATTTTCAATGACCCGTACTTATCGTGGTCACGCAGCTGATAAAAAGTCTAAATAAGGAGAATGGATATGCAGGTTAGTGCAACACATAAATTTGCTCGAATTTCTCCTCAAAAGGCACGTCTTGTCGCAGATTTGATCCGTGGTAAAGATGTTGAGGCTGCTGTTAATATTTTGGCTTTTAGCGATAAAAAAGCTGCAAAATTAATCAGTACAGTATTGAATTCAGCAATTGCAAATGCAGAGAATAATGAAGGTGCAGATATTGATGAGCTTAAAGTTACACAAGCCTATGTCAATGAAGGGCCGATCATGAAACGTATGCGTGCAAGAGCAAAAGGTCGCGGAAATCGTATCTTAAAACGTATCAGTCATATTACTGTGACTGTCGGCGATAAGTAAGGAGAGTCAGAATGGGTCAAAAAGTTCATCCAGTTGGAATTCGTTTAGGAATTACCAAAGATTGGAATGCTCGCTGGTATGCAGATAGCAAAAACTATTCTGATTTCTTAATCAGTGATGTCGAAATCCGAAAAGAATTGCATCAGAAATTAAGTCATGCTTCCGTGAGTCAAATCAACATCGAACGTGTTGCCAATGGTATTCGTATTACGATTCATACGGCACGCCCAGGTGTGGTTATTGGTAAGAAAGGCGAAGATATCGAAAAGTTAAAGCAATCAATCATTGCTAAGACCGGTATGCCAGTCAATATTAATATCGAAGAGATTAAAAAGCCAGAATTGGATTCAAAGCTTGTTGCTGAAGGCATTGCCCAGCAATTAGAGAAGCGTATTCAATTTAGAAGAGCAATGAAGCGTGCGGTCAGTAATGCTATGCGCTTAGGAGCTCAAGGTATAAAAGTTAATGTCTCGGGCCGTTTAAACGGTGCTGAAATTGCTCGTGCTGAGTGGTACCGTGAAGGTCGAGTACCGCTTCATACGCTTCGTGCAGATATTGACTATTCAGCTTTCGAAGCAGACACTACCTACGGAAAAATTGGTGTAAAAGTTTGGATCTTTAAAGGTGAAAAACTAGAAAAGATTTCTATGGTAAGTGATGACAAGACGCAAACTAAAGGCAAGAAAGGCCGTAAATAAAAGGATTACTTGTTATGTTGATGCCTAAACGAACAAAATTTAGAAAGACACATAAGGGTCGAAACCGCGGTCTTGCCAATGTTGGAAATAAGATAAGCTTCGGTCAATATGGTCTAAAGGCTATGGAGCGTGGTCGTATGACTTCGCGCCAAATAGAATCTGCACGTCGTGCCATGACACGTAAAGTTAAGCGTGGTGCGAAAATTTGGATTCGTGTTTTCCCTGACAAGCCAATTACGAATAAGCCTCTTGAGGTTCGTATGGGTAAAGGGAAAGGGAGTGTTGAATATTGGGTTGCCCAAGTACAACCAGGTAGAGTTCTCTATGAAATGCAAGGTGTGGAAGAAGCAGTTGCTCGTGAAGCATTTGAGCTTGCTGCTGCCAAGTTGCCTTTCAAAACACAATTTGTAACTAGAACGGTGATGTAAATGACTTCAGAATTAAAAGATAAGTCAGTTGATGAGCTAAAGGAAGAGCTGTTAACGCTTTTACAAGAGCAATTTAACTTAAGAATGCAACATGCAACAGGTCAGTTGTCGAATAGTGCGCAGTTAAAAACTGTTCGCCGCTCAGTTGCACGAGTTAAAACCATCATTCGTCAAAAAGTAGGTAAGTAGAATGGCTGGTCAAGAAAAGAAACCAAGAATGATGCAAGGTGTCGTTGTCAGTAACGGTATGGATAAATCTGTCGTTGTGATGACAAATCGCTATATTAAGCATCCTAAGTATAAGAAATTTGTAAGAAAGTCAACAAAAGTGATGGCGCATGATGCCGAAAATGCCTGTGGTGTTGGGGATCGTGTAACTATTTCTGAATGTTTGCCTTTATCAAAAAGAAAGACTTGGGCTTTAGTATCAATAGATGAGAGAGCAGCGCTTTAAAAAATGCGTTGACATTCTTGATTGAATTGATATAATTCCCAAAATTTTTAAACCGCCTTAATAGCCAAGCCGATACGGGACTAGTTATTTTGGTGGTTTTTGTGTTGTTTAATTTTTATGGATGGAGTTCCATCATGATTCAAATGCAAACTGTACTGGATGTCGCTGATAATAGTGGTGCGAGAAGAGTCCAATGCATCAAAGTATTGGGTGGGTCTAAAAGACGCTACGCTAGAATTGGTGATATCATCAAAGTGGCTGTGAAAGAAGCAGTTCCACGTGGTAAGGTCAAGAAGGGTGATGTTTTTGATGCGGTTGTGGTACGGACTGCTCAAGGTGTTAGACGTTCTGATGGTTCTAAGATTAAGTTTGACGGCAACGCTGCTGTGATGCTGAATTCAAAGTTAGAGCCTATTGGGACTCGTATTTTTGGCCCTGTAACCCGCGAGTTAAGAAATGATAAGTTTATGAAAATCGTTTCTTTGGCTCCTGAAGTTTTATAAGGAACAGATAATGAATCGTCTAAAAAAAGGTGATGAGGTTATCGTTATTGCTGGAAAGGACAAAGGGAAGCTGGGTTCAGTTTCTCAAGTTATGCAAAATGGTAAGCTACTAGTAGATGGTGTCAATTTAGTTAAGAAACATGTTAAGCCAAACCCTATGTCAGGTGACCAGGGTGGGATCGTTTCTAAAGAAATGCCAATTGATGCTTCTAATGTTGCTTTATACAATCCTGAAACAAAAAAAGCTGATCGTGTTGGTGTTAGAGAAGAAGATGGTGTAAAAGTACGCTATTTCAAATCTAATGGCAAAACGGTTACGGCTTAAGTAGGTTGAAATATGGCAAGATTACAAAAAAAATATAATGATCAGGTTGTTCCTGCATTAGTTGAAAAGTTTGGTTATAAATCAATTATGCAGGCACCACGTTTATTGAAGATTACTGTCAATATGGGTGTTGGTGAAGCAATCGGTGATAAGAAAGTCCTAGATAATGCGGTTTCAGATATGGAAGCGATTACAGGGCAAAAAGCAGTTCGTACACTTGCAAGAAAGTCAGTTGCAAGTTTTAAAGTGCGTGATGGCTATCCTTTGGGATGTAAAGTCACTTTGCGTGGCGCCAAAATGTACGAGTTTTTAGATAGATTAATTAATGTGGCTTTGCCTCGAGTTCGCGATTTTCAAGGTGTTAAAGCAAACGCTTTTGATGGTCGAGGTAATTACAATTTGGGCATTAAAGAGCAAATCATTTTCCCTGAAATTGAATTTGAAAAGGTTGATAAGATTCGTGGTATGGATGTTAACTTTACAACGACCGCATCAACCAATGATGAGGCTAAAGCTCTTTTAGAAGCCTTTAATTTCCCTTTTAAAAAGCAATAGAGGTTTCTCATGGCGAAGCAATCAATGATTGAAAGAGAAAAGAAAAGAGCAAAGACAGTTGCAAAGTATGCATCAAAACGTGATGCATTAAAGAAAGCATCTGTTGATATGTCTTTGAGCTTTGATGAGCGTATGGATGCGATGGACAAGTTAGCGAAGCTACCTCGAAATGCATCGCCTGTTAGACAACAGAATCGTTGTAAATTAACAGGCCGCCCTCATGGCGTTTATAGAAAATTTGGGTTATCACGTAATATGCTAAGACAGTTAGCTATGCAAGGTGATGTGCCTGGTTTAAGAAAAGCAAGTTGGTAAGGATAAATATTTATGAGTATGTCTGATCCAATAGCTGATATGTTAACTCGCATCCGTAATGGCCAAATTGCTGGTCACTCTACAGTGGTTATGCCTGCATCTAAAGTAAAGGTTGCTGTGGCAAAGGTACTTGAAGATGAAGGGTATGTTAGTGCATACAGCGTAAGTGAAAAGAATGGTAAGTCTGAATTGTCGGTTGATTTAAAGTATTTTGAAGGTAAACCGGTAATTGAAATGTTAAAGCGTGTAAGTCGTCCAGGTTTACGTGTTTATAAAAACAAAAATGAATTACCTAAAGTAATCGGTGGTTTAGGAGTTGCAGTTGTATCAACTTCTAAAGGTATCATGTCTGATCGTAATGCCCGTAGTCAGGGGATTGGCGGTGAGATTATTTGTTATATAGCTTAAGGAGATCACAATGTCTAGAATTGCAAAATCTCCTATAACATTGCCAAGTGGTGTTGAAGTTAAAATTGATGGATCTGATGTTGCTGTAAAAGGCGCTAAGGGTTCATTAACTAAATCATTGAATAAAATGGTTGCAATCTCGTTAAACGATGGGGTTGTTACAGTTGCACCTAAAGGTAATGAAAAAGATGCTTGGGCCCAAGCAGGGACCGCAAGATCCATTATTAATAATATGGTCCAAGGCGTCTCTGAAGGATTTGAGAAAAAATTGGTTTTGGTTGGTGTCGGTTACCGTGCGCAAGCACAAGGTAAAGTCCTAAACTTAACTTTAGGTTTTTCTCACCCAGTTAATCATGAGCTTCCTGATGGCATTACTGTTGAAACGCCTTCTCAAACTGAAATTGTTGTGAAAGGTGTTGATAAGCAAGTTGTTGGTCAAGTCGCAGCTGAAATTCGTGGGTATAGACCGCCTGAACCTTATAAAGGTAAAGGTGTTAAATATGCTGATGAATACATTTTGCGTAAAGAAGCTAAGAAGAAATAAAGGTTGGGAATTTAAATGGATAAGAAAGCTACCCGACTTCGTAGAGCAAGAAAGACCCGTGCAAAACTTGCATCGCAAGATAGAGCACGTTTGTGCATACATCGCACGCCTCGGCATATTTATGCTCAGGTTTTGTCAGCGGATGGCACTAAGGTTATTGCAGCTTGTTCTACAGTCCAAGCAGATATTAAAAAGCAAGTTGCTTTTGGTGGAAATAAAGACGCTGCACGGCTTGTTGGTAAGTCTATAGCAGAACAAGCAAAGAATGCGGGGATTGAATCTGTTGCATTTGACCGCTCTGGTTTTAAATATCATGGCCGTGTTCAGGTTTTAGCAGATTCTGCTAGAGAGAACGGGCTTCAATTTTAAAAGAAGGGATAACGATGTCTTCAAAAGAATTACAAGAAGGTCAAGACGGTCTTATTGAAAAACTGGTTTCTATCCGCCGCGTCGCAAAAGTTGTGAAAGGTGGTCGAGTTTTTGGTTTTTCTGCTCTCACTGTTGTCGGTGATGGAGAAGGTCGTGTTGGATATGGAAGTGGTAAAGCCAATGAAGTGCCTGTTGCGATTAAAAAAGCAATGGAAAAAGCACGTATCAATATGAGAGATATTCATCTGAACGGTGGTACTCTACAGTACCCAATTAACTTCAAGCAAGGTGCTGCGAATATTGTAATGCTACCTGCTTCAGATGGTACTGGAATTATTGCAGGTGGTGCTATGCGTGCAGTTCTAGAAGCTGCCGGGGTTAAGGATGTTTTGGCAAAATGTGTTGGAACGACAAGACCTGTGAATGTTGTACGTTCAACTGTAAATGCATTAACTTCAATGAGTAGTCCAGAGCTGATCGCTGCTAAGCGCGGCAAGTCAGTTGAACAAATTTTAGGTGAATGAGATGTCAGATAAGAAATTAGTCAATGTTACTTTGGTTAAAAGCACTATTGGACGTTTGCCAGCACACAAAGCTTGTGTTTCTGGCTTAGGTTTAAGAAAAATGCACCAAACAGTAGCGGTTATTGACACTCCGGAAAATCGCGGGATGATCAATAAAGTTTCCTATTTGCTTAAAGTAGAGGAAGCATAAAATGCATTTAAATACTTTATCGCCTGCTGAAGGCGCCAATAAAGCTGCAAAGCGTAAAGGCCGCGGTCAAGGTTCTGGTAACGGAAAAATGGCTGGAAGAGGTCATAAAGGTCAAAAGTCTCGTTCAGGCGGAATGCCTAAGATTGGTTTCGAAGGTGGTCAAATGCCTTTGCAACGTAGACTGCCTAAGGTTGGTTTTACGTCTCGCAAGGCCATGTTCTCTGCAGAAATTCGATTAGATGCCTTGAACGCCATTGATGCGGATGTAATTGATCTAGCAACTTTAAAGTCCTTGAATATCGTTTCTGAAAGAATTCAAACGGTAAAGGTTATTAAAAGTGGCAAGATTACTAAGGCTGTAAAATTGGCTGGAATTAAAGCAACCAAAGGTGCCCTAGCTGAAATTGAATCTGCTGGTGGGTCTGTAGAAGGCTAATATGAAAAGTCAATCAATTGAAAAATCAAGCTCAAATGGTTTGAGACAAAAAATATTTTTTGTTCTTGGCGCGTTAATTGTTTATAGACTAGGAACGCATATACCAGTCCCCTTGATTGATCCGATTGCACTTGCAGCAATGTTTGAACAACAAAAAGGCACTATCCTAGATATGTTTAATATGTTCTCTGGTGGTGCCTTGGAACGTTTGTCCATACTCGCTCTGGGGATTATGCCTTATATTTCTGCATCAATTATTATGCAGTTGCTCACGGTTGTGTCCCCTACGCTAGAGCAATTAAAAAAGGATGGAGAAGCAGGTCGTCGAAAAATAACGCAATACACGCGTTATGGCACGGTTGTGCTGGCTACATTTCAAGCTTTAGGCGTTTCCATCGCTTTGGAATCACAGAACATTAATGGTATGTCTGTTGTTCTTGAGCCGGGACTCTTGTTTAAAGTGATTGCTGTAACAACATTAGTAAGTGGCACAATCTTCCTAATGTGGCTAGGTGAACAAATTACCGAAAAAGGAATAGGAAATGGTATTTCCTTGATTATTTTCGCTGGGATCGTTGCAGGATTGCCTTCTGCACTAGGCGGTACCTTTGAGCAGGTTAATACGGGTGCAATGCATGCTATAACTGCATTTGTTCTATTGGCTTTAGTTTTTGTTGTAATCGCATTTGTTGTTTTTGTAGAGCGAGGACAAAGACGTATTCCTATACATTATGCGCAACGCATGCGTGGGCGTAAAATGTATGGAGGTCAAGAAGGACATCTGCCTCTAAAATTGAATATGGCGGGTGTTATTCCCCCTATCTTTGCGTCAAGTATTATTCTGTTCCCAGCGACACTTGGTGGTTGGTTTGGAACAGCTGAAAATATGGGATGGCTTAAGGATATTGCTACAACAATGTCTCCCGGTCAGCCTCTATATATTATGTTTTATGCAATGGCGATTATTTTCTTTTGTTTTTTCTATACAGCAATTGTTTTTAATCCCAATGAAACAGCAGATAACCTTCGTAAGTCTGGAGCTTATATTCCTGGAATTCGTCCGGGACAACAGACTGCCAGAAGAATTGATACCATTATGAGTCGATTAACTCTAGCAGGTGCAATTTACATTACACTTGTATGTTTATTGCCTGAGTTTTTGATTTTATATTGGAATGTGCCTTTTTATTTTGGGGGTACATCTTTATTGATTATTGTGATTGTTGTGATGGATTTTATGACGAACATTCAAGCCCATCTCCAATCTGGTCAATATGAAAGTATGATGAAAAAAGCAAATCTAAAGGGTCGGTAAGTTTTAATTGGTTGATAATTAAAGGTTACTACTAGTAATTAATCCATAAAATGAGTATAATCGCTCGTTTTTTGGTAGATGGATAGTTAAGGAGCGCAAAATGGCTCGTATTGCCGGCGTAAATATACCAGTTAACAAGCATGTTGTAATTGGATTGAGATCGATCTACGGTATTGGACAGACCACTGCACAGAAAATTTGTTCAGATGTCAAAATTGATCCAACTACTAAAGTTCGTGAACTGACAGAAGAACAGTTAGAAGCACTTCGTTCAGAAGTGACTAAGTTTAAAATTGAAGGTGATCTTCGTCGTGATGTAACTATGAATATCAAGCGATTGATGGACATGGGATGTTATAGAGGAATTCGTCATCGTCGTAGCTTGCCTTTAAGAGGCCAGCGAACCAAAAATAATGCTCGTACTCGTAAGGGTCCTAAAAAACCTATTAAGCGTTAAGCATAAATTAGAGATTAGATATGGCAAAAGCAAATTCACGTGTTAAAAAGAAAGCAAAACAAGTTGTAACTGATGCAGTTGCACATGTACATGCAACCTTTAATAACACCATCGTGACAATTACTGACCGTCAAGGAAATGCCTTATGTTGGGCAACTTCTGGTGGTAGTGGTTTCCGTGGTTCACGAAAAAGTACGCCTTTCGCGGCTCAGGTTGCTGCAGAGCGTGCTGGTCAGATGGCCACAGAGTATGGTGTTAAAAATATGGATGTTATGGTTAAAGGGCCAGGCCCTGGACGTGACTCAGCAGTTAGAGGACTCAATAGCGTAGGTTTCAAAATCAGTTCAATTTCTGATGTAACTCCTATTCCTCATAATGGTTGTCGTCCACCTAAAAAACGTCGTGTTTAAAATTCAGAGGTAGAAGATGGCTAGATATATTGGTCCAAAATGTAAACTATCACGTCGGGAAGGTACGGATCTTTTCTTGAAGAGCGGTGTTAGAAGCATCGAATCTAAATGTAAAATTGATCAACTTCCTGGGCAGCATGGTGCAGGTCGTAAACGTGTTACAGAATATGGTTTACAGTTAAGAGAAAAGCAAAAAGTTCGTCGTATGTATGGCGTGCTTGAAAAGAAATTTCGTTTATATTACAAAGAAGCTGATCGTCGTAAAGGGTCAACAGGTGTTAACTTGTTACAACTTTTAGAAAGTCGCTTAGATAATGTTGTTTATCGTATGGGATTTGCATCTACACGTGCTGAAGCGCGTCAGTTGGTATCTCATAAGTCGATTCAAGTGAACGGAAAAGCCGTTAATATTCCTTCTTTTGAAGTATCGGCTGGTGATGTCATTAGTGTTAGAGAAAAATCACGTAATCAAACTCGTATTGCTACTGCATTAGAACTCAGTGCACAATCTACAAATGTTGGGTGGGTAGAAGTGGATACTAGTAAGTTTGAAGGCGTTTTTAAATCTGTACCAGATCGTACTGATTTATCTGCGGATATTTCTGAGAACTTAATCGTTGAGCTTTACTCTAAGTAACCCATAGAAACGGAGATAACTTCTAATGCAAGAGATGTTAGAGCAGCTACTGACACCACGTCTGGTAGATATTAAAACAATTAGCGGTTTTAATAGCCGTGTCACTCTTGAGCCTCTAGAGCGTGGTTTTGGTCACACTTTGGGGAATGCTTTAAGAAGAATCTTATTATCTTCTATGCCGGGTGCCGCCATTGTTGAAGCTCAAATCGATGGCGTTTTGCACGAATATTCTTCAATTGAAGGTGTTCGTGAAGATGTTCTAGAGATCATGTTAAATCTCAAAGAAGTCGCAATCAAACTGAACGAATCGTCTGAGGCAGAACTCACCTTATCTAAGAAGGGTCCTGCTGTTGTGACGGCTGGAGATATTCAGTTAAATCACGACACTGAAATTATGAATCCCGACTTAGTGATTGCTCATTTAGGTGAGGGTGCAGAACTTTCAATGAAGTTGAAGGTTGAGAAGGGAATTGGGTATCGTGCAGCCGTTCAATCAACGGATGCAGATTCTTCTAATATTGGTGCCTTAAAACTAGATGCCAGTTTTAGCCCTGTTAAAACAGTCAGCTATGAAGTTCAAAATGCACGTGTAGAACAGCGTACGGATCTAGATAAGCTTATTCTTAATGTCGTAACTGATGGGACACTTGACCCTGAAGAGGCCATAAGACAGGCTGCTACGGTTCTACATTATCAATTAATTGCATTTGTTGACCTTAAGCACAAAGAAATTGTGGTTCAAGAAGAAGAAGAAAATGAATTTGATCCCATTTTCTTACAGCCAGTTGATGATTTAGAGTTAACAGTTCGTTCTGCTAATTGTTTAAAAGCAGAGCAAATCTACTATATTGGTGATTTAGTTCAAAGAGCTGAGTCAAGTTTGTTAAAAACTCCAAACCTTGGTAAGAAATCTTTGCAAGAAATTAAAGATGTTCTAGCTCAAAGAGGACTAGGTTTAGGTACCAAACTCGAGAACTGGCCACCTTCAAGTTTGGTCAGTAGAGAGTCAGTATAATTTAAAGGAAACTACCATGCGTCATCGTAAAAGTGGTCGTAAATTAAATCGCAATAGTTCACATCGTAAAGCGATGTTTAGCAATATGTCCGCCTCTCTCATACAACATGAGATGATTAAGACAACGGTTGCTAAAGCAAAAGAATTGCGTGGTGTTGCAGAGCCGCTAATTACATTAGCGAAGCAAGACAGTGTTCATAACCGTCGTATCGCTTTTTCTCGTTTGAGAGACAAAGCAGCAGTCGGTAAATTATTTTCAGAGTTAGGTCCTCGTTATGAGTCAAGACCAGGTGGCTATATCCGTATTTTGAAATGCGGTTATCGTCCAGGTGATAATGCACCTATGGCTTATGTTGAGCTGGTTGATCGACCAGAATCAACAGATGAATCATCTGAAGATTAAATCCAAAACCAGCGCAAGCTGGTTTTTTTATGTCTAGTCTATTTGATTCCCATTGCCACCTCGCTGCTGTTGAGTTCAATGAGGATTCACATCAGTCATTATCGCTTCCTTCAGAAATACAATTCCTGAGTGTCGGTACCTGCCCAAACGATTGGCAGAGTACAATTGATATCTCCCAAAAATATCGTCAGGTATACAGTGCCGTAGGCTTACACCCTTGGTTTATCAGTGACGATTATTGTCTTCATTTACAGTTATTAGAACAGTGTTTATTGCACCATCCTGCTATTAGCGCAATAGGTGAAATTGGACTCGATTTTTCAAGGCCTTATCGACACTATACAAAACAACAGCTGTCTGTTTTTCAACACCAGTTACGTCTCGCCAATCAATACGAGCTTCCCGTCTCAATTCATTGCTATAAAGCCTATAATGAAATGTTGACCCTAATAAAGGAAAATGCTTGCACTGGTTTTATGCATGGGTTTTCGGGCGGTAGTCAAATGGCCAAGCAATTTATAAAGCAAGGGATGGCGATTGGCATTAATGGGGTTGTTTTATATGCCAATGCGCGACGTTATCACCAAATGATAAAAGAGATTGGTTTATCTCATCTTGTTTTAGAAACCGATGCGCCTTATGGTAAAAACTTACCGGATAATAATCCGTATGGTGCGCTTTTATTAATCGCCGAAAAGGTCGCCAGTCTAATAAACTGTACTGTTGATGAGGTGATTGACCAAACACGTTATAATGCGCAACAAGTTTTGACGAGGAAGTGATATGCAGGCATTATTTGAAAGAAGTCTATTGGTTTTTGAAGAGCAGGGGATTGAAAAGCTACAGCAAGCCAATGTGCTCGTGGCTGGCGTTGGTGGTGTTGGTGGCTTTGTTGCAGAGGCACTGGCAAGAGCCGGGGTTGGAAGGATTACCTTGATTGATCATGATGTGGTCTCTCCATCTAATTTAAACCGGCAAATAGTCGCGTTGCAATCTACTTTAGGGCATTCCAAAGTTGAGGTGATGGCGAAACGTATTCTAGACATTAATCAGGAATGTGAATTGACATTGATTAAGTCCTTCCTAAAGCCAGAGGACATGGCCTCTATATTATCCAGTCAGTATGATGCGGTCGTTGATGCGATTGATAGTTTGAATTGTAAAGTGGCGTTGGTGGCAACGGCCTATCATCAAGGATTAAAGGTCTATTCAAGTATGGGCGCGGGTCGAAGAATTGATCCAGCCCAGATTGCCATCACGGATATTTCAAAAACGCACACCTGTGCTTTGGCACGTAATATGAGACAGCGGTTAAAAAAGCAGGGCATTAAAAAGGGGGTTCCCGTTATTTTTTCAACCGAGCTTCCCATGCCACCAGGGCCAATGGAATCAATCGAAGGTGCAAGAGGGCGTGTCGTTAATGGAACGGCTAGTTATATGCCGGGTATATATGGTTTGATGCTAGCTGGATTGGTGATTAAGGACATTGCTGCCAATTCGAGGAAGAAAGCTTAATTAACCAATGGATAGAGACCAGAACGGTTGACGATAAAGGGGGCACGTTTAATGGTTCGGTTTTTTTCCCATTTTATCAGCATCTTTTCAATAATCGGTCGGATTTGTTGTGCTTTCATACCGGGTGACAATGCTTTGGAATACAGTAATTTTAATAGGATATAATCCAAGCCAGTAAGTAATTCAATTTTACTCTTATCATTAGCGATGCTCGGGAAGACCCAGTCAGAATCATTCGGTAAGCCCATAATTTGGGTTGTCTCTTCAACGATACAGGCGACCAATAATCCCTCCCCCATCACTCTATCAACCGGAATGATCACGGTCGCTCGGGTGATCTCACTGCGTCGATTAACTTGAAAGCTGCCCATGCAGTTACTCTCTTGCGCCAGATTTTTGATCGGGCTTTGGGTGAAGCGCTTGATTGCCGTAGCGTAATAATTCCCTTGAGTGAATATAATATTCAAATTAGCATTTGACTGAGAGGCACGAATGGTATGTTTAGTAATTTCTTGCAGGTGGTTAAGTTGAGCGCTGATTAAACTGTTGATAAGCGGGTTGGGTGGCATCTTCAGGAATTGTACAGAGTAGTGTATCGGGGTTTGCCATCGAACCAATTGTTGATGGTTAGGATCAAACTCATTTTTTAGCGCCACTTCAAAAAAAGCTTTTTGAATATACTCAATGGATTGCCATTTTTCATAAAGGGGTTTGGCAGTCAGGTGACTACAATAGAGTAAAGTGCAAAATAAGGTGAAAAGTTTAATGGGCATTCACCTATTGCCTTAAAAATCTATCTGAATTTGAAGGTATTGAAATCAACAAATCGTGTCCTATATCTTGCATTTTAGCCAACAAAAGTAACCAGGCCTGGTCACTTTTGACTATGGGTTTTATTGAGCATTATATTTAAGTAATACCCAGTGTGGGACTCAGGTTGTTTCGCAAGCATTTCGGGTGTGCCTGTCGCAATAATGTACCCGCCACCTGAACCGCCTTCGGGGCCTAGGTCAATCACCCAATCCGCCGTTTTGATCACGTCTAAATTGTGTTCGATGATGACAATGGTATTACCCTGATCGCGTAGATTTTTAATGACTTTTAATAATAACTCTATGTCATGAAAATGCAAGCCTGTTGTGGGTTCATCTAAAATATAAAGGGTGTTGCCTGTGTCTCGTTTGGATAGCTCTTTGGCAAGCTTAACTCTTTGTGCTTCTCCGCCGGAAAGCGTGGTCGCGCTTTGCCCCAGTTTTATATAACCTAAGCCCACTTCCATTAGCATATTCAACTTACGCGCAAGCACTGGGATAGCATCGAAAAAGGCACGGGCATCTTCCACTGTCATATCGAGTATTTCATGGATATTTTTGCCTTTATATTGAACCTGTAGGGTCTCTCGGTTATAGCGGTGACCATTACAGACATCACAGGCGACATAAACATCCGGCAGAAAATGCATCTCCACCTTAATCACGCCATCACCTTGGCAAGCTTCACAACGCCCACCTTTGACATTGAAACTAAAGCGTCCAGGGGTATAGCCACGCGTGCGAGATTCTGGGGTGGCCGCTAATAACTCCCTGATGGGCGTAAAGAGTCCAGTATAGGTCGCTGGGTTAGACCGGGGTGTGCGTCCAATCGGACTCTGATCAATATTAACCACCTTGTCAAAGTGCTCAAGTCCAGAGACAGCCTGGTAGGGTGCAGGTTCAAGTTGCGCTTTATTCAGAGCGTTGGCGGTGATTTTATAGAGGGTTTCATTAATAAGGGTGGATTTCCCCGAGCCAGAGACGCCTGTAATACAGGTTAGTAATCCTGCCGGAATGTCCAGATTGACATCTTGTAAATTATTTCCGGACGCGCCTGTGATTTTCAGCCAATTTTCGGGTAAGGGCAGCCGTTGTTGTGGGATTTCAATGGCTTTTTTTCCGGTAAGATACTGCCCTGTTAAGGAGGCCTCGGTTTGCATCACGGCTTCTGGCGTGCCTTGTGCAATGATGCGTCCCCCGTGAATCCCTGCGCCAGGACCAATATCCAATACATAATCGGCTGAACGAATCGCATCCTCATCATGTTCGACCACAATCACGGTATTGCCTAAGTCTCTTAAGTGATTGAGGGTGCTTAAGAGTCGGTCATTGTCCCGTTGGTGCAAGCCAATTGAGGGCTCATCGAGTACATACATCACGCCAACCAGTCCGGCGCCGATTTGACTGGCAAGACGGATGCGTTGTGCTTCGCCGCCGGAAAGGGTATCCGCACTTCGATTTAGATTAAGATAGTTTAAGCCAACATTGACTAAAAAAGATAAGCGGCTGTGGACTTCTTTAATAATTTTTTTAGCGATTTGCCCCTTGCTACCCTCTAGCGAAAGTTGTTGAAAAAAGTCATGGAGATCCCCAATCGGTTGAGCGGTTAACTCAGGTAACGTATTTTCTGCTACAAAGACATTGCGAGCAGATTCATTCAGGCGAGTTCCGCCGCAGCTATGGCAACGGTGGGATACGCGGAATTTTTCCAGTTCATCACGAACGGACTTGCTTTCCGTTTCTAAGAGTCTGCGTTCCATATTGGGGACAACCCCTTCAAAACGACGTGTATCAGCATAGCGACCATGAGGTAAAGGCAATTTTTCTTTACCAGAACCATATAATATTATTTCTTGCTGCTCAGGTGATAGTGCTTGCCAAGGGGTTTCCATGTCGAATTGGTAATAATCGGCAACGGCTTTGAGTAGGTCGTAGTAATATTTGTGACGACGGTCCCAACCCCGAATAGCCCCCCCTGCAAGACTGAGTTCAGGGTGCATGACAATTTTATCGGCATCAAAAGTTTGTTTGACGCCCAGTCCATCACAAGCTGGACAAGCGCCATGGGGATTATTGAATGAAAATATTCTGGGTTCCAATTCAGCAACGGAATAACCGCATTCAGGACATGAAAATCGCTCTGAAAACACCAAACGGAAATCGTCATCAGAATCCATAGGCAGTACCAGTGCAATGCCTTCCGCCAAGTGGAGCGCCGTTTCAAACGATTCTGCTAAGCGTTGTTTAATATCTTCCCGAACTTTAAATCGATCGACCACCACTTCAATATCATGTTTGAGATTTTTATTGAGCGCAATAGAACCGTCCAGTTCCATGAGTTTGCCATCAATGCGGGCCCGTAAATAACCTTGTGCCTGTAGTTCATCAAGCAAGTTTTGGTGCGAGCCTTTTTTGCCTCTGACAATGGGCGCAACCAAAAGGCATTTGCTGCCTTCCGGCAAGGCTAAAGTGTGATCCACCATTTGGCTAACGGTTTGTGCCACTAAATCACAATGGTGTGTTGGGCAGCGAGGTGTGCCAGCTCTGGCATAGAGGAGTCTTAAATAATCATAAATCTCTGTGACGGTACCGACCGTAGAGCGGGGGTTATGGGAGGTCGATTTTTGTTCAATCGAAATCGCTGGAGATAACCCTTCAATATGGTCAATATCCGGTTTTTCCATCACTGAAAGAAACTGGCGCGCATAGGCTGATAACGACTCAACGTAACGTCTTTGACCTTCTGCGTAAATGGTATCGAAAGCCAATGAAGATTTTCCAGAACCCGACAAGCCAGTAATCACTATCAGCTTATCCCGTGGTAAGGTCACATCAATATTTTTGAGGTTATGGGTACGCGCCCCTCGGACAATAATTTCTTCTAGCATTCGTCGCCAGCCTTATGGTGAAGCAAAACCGTTATTATAGCAAAACCAAGCGTTACACAGGGTTATAAAGCAGAGCCAAAAGAGATGCTGATATCTCTGATAATAGCGAAGGTTTTTCAATCATACAGTTTGCGTCTGAGCCAAAATACGTTCCCATACCTAAAAGCCCTATAACAGTGATATAATGCCGAACTTTCAATGTGCCGATATCGAAGGCTAGCGTATCAATGTTCACGCTAGACTCGATGACTGAAGGTGTCAGTTAATTTCGCCGTAAATAGGACCGTATTTGATGTTAGAACAGCGTCGCCAGATGAATCCCGTTGAGAGAAGGGCTGCCTTCTCTATTGCAGGTATTTTTTCAACCCGTATGCTCGGGTTGTTTATGATCTTTCCCGTTTTTGCATTGTTTGCTCAACAAGAGTTCGAAGGGGTTACTGGAACTCAAATTGGGATCGCCATTGGTATTTATGGATTAACGCAGGCAGTGTTGCAAATCCCTTATGGTATGTTGTCCGACCGGTTTGGTCGTAAACCGCTCATTATTGTTGGCATGTTGGTGTTTATGGCCGGTTCCATTGTCTGTGCTTTAGCGGATTCAATTGAGATGATGATTTTAGGTCGTGCCATCCAAGGGATGGGCGCAGTGGCTGCGGTCTTAATGGCCACGGTTGCGGATTTAGTGTCGGAGCAGTTCCGTCTAAGAGCGATGTCGATTGTTGGCATCACGATTGGCTTGTCTTTTACCGCCTCGCTGGTTGCGGGCCCTGTTTTGGGCGAGCTTTTTGGTGTTAGAGGGATTTTCTGGATTATTGCAGGCCTGGGCGTTTTGGGCATCTTTTTGGTTCTTTTTGCAGTTCCTGCCATTACCAGTCAATCCTTTCAACGAGAGGCTGAAGCAGACCCGAGTCAATTTAAAGACGTTATCAAAAATCCACAATTATTGCGTTTAGATATCGGTGTATTCGTATTGCATGCAACCTTAACCGCCATGTTTATTGCGGTTCCTTTTATGATTCGCGACTTGGCGGGACTCAACTCATTAAGCCATTGGGAATTGTATTTGCCAGTGATGTTATTGTCCTTTGTTTTAATGGTTCCGTTTATTATCCAGGCAGAATCCAAAGGGAGAATGAAACCCATTTTTGTGGGCGCCATTTTAACCATCGCATTGATGCAGTTAGCATTGCTGTATGGCGCGTCCGGTTTTTGGACGCTGTTCCTGTGGTTGCTGATATTTTTTACCGCCTTTAACTTACTGGAAGCCTCGTTACCTTCTTTAGTCGTTAAGCTCTCTCCGGCGGACAAAAAAGGAACTGCAAGTGGCGTGTATTCCAGTAGTCAATTTTTCGGCGCTGCCGCCGGTGGTTTTATCGGTGGTTGGTTTTATGAAATGTATGGCGTAGAAGGACTGTTCTTATTTACCGCCGCAATGGGCTTTGGCTGGGTTTTGCTTGCGCAGAGCATGACCAATCCATTGCCATTAAGCATTGCTTCAGTCCATTTCTCGACAGATTTGTCAGAGACGGAACAGCAACAACTCACTGAAAAGCTGATGACTTATGATGGGGTCTATGAAGTCGTTTTTGTGACGGCAGACCAGCGCGTTTATTTTAAAATTGACCGAAAGAAAATTGATGAAATAGGATTGGTTTCCTATCTTGAAAACGGATTGAATGAAGCCTAATTTTAAAATCGAATACCCTTTTTGCGATTAAAAAGGTATGATTTAACCCTTAAAAAGAACATGGAGAAAAACGATGGCAAGAGGTGTCAATAAAGTAATCTTGGTCGGAACCCTTGGTAGAGACCCAGAGGTCAAGTATGCGGCAAATGGAAATGCGATTGCCAATTTGAATGTAGCAACCTCTGAGCAGTGGAACGATAAAGCCACAGGGCAAAAGCAAGAAAAAACCGAATGGCACCGGGTGGTCATCTTTGGTAAATTGGCTGAAATTGCTGGTCAGTATCTTACTAAAGGTTCTCAGGTTTATTTAGAAGGTAAATTGCAAACAAGAAAGTGGCAAGACCCGAATACTGGTCAGGATCGCTATTCCACTGAAGTGGTGCTCGACTTTAATGGTCAGATGCAAATGCTGGGTGGCGGCAATCGTCAGAGTGGTGGTGATGCGCCTTATGATGCCAGTCAAGGTCATGACAATTTTGCCGCACCCGGTGTTGGCATGAATGCGCCAGGAGGCGGTCAGCCAAGACCTCAGCCGCAACAGCAGCAAGCTGGTGGGTTTGGCCAAGCGCCTCAACATCAGCAGCCCGCACAGCAAAATTATGGTGGCCAACCCCAGCAAACGCCACCTGCACAGCAGGTTCCGGCATATACACCTAATGACTTTGACGATGATGATGTTCCGTTCTGAGTCTTACAATAACTGAAAATGTAGATTTATATTTTAAGCCCTCTTAAAAGAGGGTTTTTTATTGAATGATTTGACTCAAGCTACTTGGGTTTTGGCCGATAGTGTCCATAGAGGTCACGAATTATGAGTAAATCGAATATCACACCGGCATTACGGTTTTTTTTCAAAAAGCTAGAGCGCAAATCGGACGAGTTTTACCAAGCCGAACAGAATCGAAATGTCAAAGCGAACGAAGTTCCATTTGATGAAGTCGAACGCTTTGCAAGAGCCATTATGACGCAGAATATCTTTATTCATACGGTGGGCATTAATGGTAAGCATGAATCCACTATTTTAACCAAGGCGATGTTTAGTATTAATAAAGTGGTTAGGCTTTATTACAGTACGACTTTGGATGAGAATAATCAGGGGTATATTCGTATTCGTCCTGATAGTGATCAGCAGTTGATTTTGGTTGAGCGCTTGCATGGTTTTAGACCCATGCCAGAATTGCTCTATGCCAGTCTGGATGAATGCCATGTAATCCGATTTTTTATCAGTTGGCTAATGCGTCGAATTGATTGGGATAAGACTAAGGTCTCTCATTTAGATCTCTATAAAGAGTATGTGGAAATTGAGCGCAAAGAAATTGAAGAAGAAATTGCGGTTCAGCAAGCGGAAAAACAACAGGCTGAATTAAAATCGGCAATTAAAAAGCACTTCCCCGATCAGAAAAAAGTACCGACTAAAGTCGTGTCGGAGAAATAGCCTCTTTTGCTAGTGGAGAGCCTAGTGGTTACGATGAATCGCTAGGTCTGCTAGCGAGAGTAAAGCATTTTTGTATGAAGAGTCAGGAAAGTCTGCAATGGCTTGTTTGGCTTTTTTCACCTCTTCCGCAGCAACTTGTTGAGTGTATTCAATCGCGCCGGTTCTTTGAATGGCTTCGGTGACTTCTTCCAATAGTGAAATGCCTTCAGTCTCAATGGCTCTGCGCACTAACGTTTTGTCTGTCTCTGTACCGGTTTCCAAGACGTAGATTAACGGAAGTGTGGGTTTGCCTTCTGCTAAATCATCACCTAAATTCTTCCCAAGCGTAGAGGCATCCGCCATATAGTCAAGGGCATCATCGATAAGCTGAAAGGCGGCACCCAGATGGCGTCCATATTCAGTTAAACAGTTTTCGTATTCCGGTGTTTCGGCAAGGACGGCGCCAAGATGGGTTGCAGCTTCAAATAGTTTTGCTGTTTTGCGATGAATGACCTCCATATAGCGTTCAGTAGAGGTGTCTGCGTCATGACAGTTTAAAAGTTGAAGTACTTCGCCTTCGGCAATCACATTGGTGGTTTCAGATAAGATTTCCATAACGCGCATATTGCCGGGTTCAACCATCATTTCAAAAGAGCGCGAATACAAAAAGTCGCCAACCAATACACTGGCCGCATTGCCCCAGACTTCGTTTGCTGTTTGGTTGCCGCGACGGGTCGTTGACTCATCAACGACGTCGTCATGTAATAAGGTCGATGTATGGATAAATTCAATCACCGCTGCCAGTGTCAGGTGATGTTTGCCTTGGTAGCCACAAGCCCTCGCCGTTAGCAGAACCAGTAATGGTCTTAAACGCTTACCACCACTATTGATTATGTAGTGACCTATTTGATTAATTAGCACAACATCAGAAGCCAATTTCGATAAGATCAACTGATCGGTGGCTTGAATGTCATCTTGGATGAGGGCGCGTATCTCAGAGAGCGTCATAGTGTTATGAGTTTAATTCTAAACCAATCTCGTTAAAACGCTAAAGTGTAGTATGAATTGCTTGATAAGCAAAGCTGTAATTGTTTTTTTATCAAAAAAAATCATAGCGACAGCAAACTGAGCCGAAAAAGAAAATATTTTTATAATGACATTTGACCTGCTACTTAAAACCATATATAATCCCGCCTTTGCCGTTTCTGACGGTGTGAAAAACAGAATTATTGAATTGGAATATTAACAAAACCGGGAGTTTCCAAATATGTATGCGGTAATTAAAACCGGTGGTAAGCAATATCGTGTTCGTGAAGGTCAAGTTATTCGCGTTGAGTCCCTAAATGCAAACGAAGGGGATACCGTAGAATTTGATCAAGTCATGATGGTTGGAGAAGGTGCTGACATTCAGTTGGGTGCACCTCTTGTTGAAGGGGCAAAGGTTGCAGCGACTGTTAAAGAAAACGGCCGTGGTAAAAAAGTCACCATTATCAAGTTCCGTCGTCGTAAAAACAGATCACGCACTAAGCAAGGCCATCGTCAAAACTATACTGAAGTTGAAATTACAGGTATTTCAGCTTAATTTTAACGTCGCTCTTTTCGGACGTTATTCGATTAATTGAAACTTGATCTTGTTTCTGAGTAGGGAGCAAGCAGGTTAAATAGGAGATGTCACCATGGCTCATAAAAAGGCTGCAGGTAGTACTAAAAACGGTCGCGATTCCAATGCCAAACGATTGGGTGTGAAACGTTTTGGTGGTGAACAAGTTTCAGCAGGAAGCATTATTGTACGTCAGCGTGGAACTAAGTTTCATGCAGGCACGAATGTCGGTCGTGGCAAAGATGATACTTTGTTTGCTAAAGAAAGCGGTGAAGTTGCTTTTGTTACCAAAGGTAAGCCACTTCGCACTTATGTAACCATTCAAACAAGCTAAGAAATCTGTTTAAATGGTTCTAAAAAAACCCCGGCTGGTTCGGGGTTTTTTTGTTTCTGCTCAGAAATTTTGTCAAGGTTGGTTAAAATAGGTCTGTATGAGCGACCGTTGCTCAGCGGCGTTGTCGATGCCATATAACGATTTCAACTCATTTAGGATTTAAACTCATGCAATTTGTAGATGAAGCCAGTATTCGGGTTCAAGCGGGACGAGGTGGGAATGGTGTTGCCAGTTTTCGTCGAGAAAAATATATCCCGTTTGGTGGGCCAAATGGCGGTGATGGCGGTGATGGTGGCAGTGTCTATTTAATTGCGGATCGTAATATTAATACCCTAGTTGATTTTCGCTATACACATGATTACAAGGCGCAAAATGGCCAGTCGGGAATGGGGCAGCAAAAAACAGGAAAAGCAGGCCAGGATTTAGAAATTCCCGTGCCAGTAGGAACCATTGTTCGTGATATTGATACCCAAGAGGTTATTGGTGATTTAGTCGAGCACGAGCAACGGTTGTTGGTGGCACAAGGCGGGCGTCATGGATTGGGTAATATTCACTTTAAAAGTAGTACCAATCGAACGCCTCGCCAATTTACCCCGGGTGAACCAGGGGATGAGCGCAATCTTGGATTAGAATTGGCTGTGTTAGCGGATGTGGGGTTATTAGGTCTGCCGAATGCTGGAAAGTCGAGTTTGATTACGGCGGTTTCTGCTGCCAGGCCAAAGGTCGCCAATTATCCTTTTACGACGCTTTATCCTAACTTAGGTGTGGTCAGAGTTTCCCCAGAATCCAGCTTTGTGATTGCGGATATTCCTGGTCTTATAGAAGGCGCATCTGAAGGTGCGGGTCTTGGCGTTCAGTTTTTAAAGCACTTGTCTCGTACAGGCTTGCTGCTGCATGTGGTCGATATTGCGCCAATGGATGAATCTGATCCAGTGGAGGCGGTACGTATTATTGAAAGAGAATTAGAAGCCTATAGTCATGATCTATCCGATAAGCCTCGTTGGTTAGTCTTAAACAAAACCGACCTGTTGCTAGAAGAAGAAGCGAATGAAGTCTGTGAGCAAATAATTGACCGCCTAGACTGGACGGATCCAGTCTTTCAAATTTCGGCTGTCAATCGTGAAGGCACTGAATCCTTAGTGAAAGAAGTTGCTTTTGGCTTGGAGCAAAACCGGTTGCAAGCACTTGAAGAAGCGAATTCGGAGCCCCGCTAACCATGTTGACGCGTACTGATATTTCCAAGAAATCCCGCCGTTGGGTGGTTAAGATTGGCAGTGCATTACTCACCAATGATGGTCAAGGTTTAAATCGAGCCGCGTTGGCACAATGGGTTGCGCAAATGGTGGCATTGCGTGAGCAGGGCATTGAATTGGTGATCGTGTCCTCGGGTTCTGTCGCGGAAGGTATGCAACGTTTGGGTTGGATTAAGCGGCCTTCTGCGATTAATGAACTTCAAGCCGCAGCTGCTGTAGGTCAGATGGGGTTGGTGCAGGCCTATGAATCGGAATTTGCAAAAAATGGTATTCATACCGCACAAATCCTAATGACACATGATGATTTATCGAACCGTGCACGCTATCTGAATGCGTCTAATACCATTCAAACCCTATTGGAACATGGTGTGGTTCCCGTCATTAACGAGAATGATACGGTGGTGACGGATGAAATACGGTTTGGCGATAATGATACCTTAGCGGCGTTAACAGCGAATTTAGTGTCAGCGGATGTTTTGGTTATTCTGACCGATCAGCAAGGCCTTTATGACGATAATCCTCGTTCAAATCCTCAGGCAAAACTCATTACTGAAGCTCAGGTCAGTCGTAAGGATATTGAAACCATGGCCAGTCCAGAAGGTGGACATTTAGGCAAAGGTGGGATGTATACCAAGGTGATGGCTGCAAAGCGTGCAGCACGCTCCGGTACGGCAACCTATATTGCCTCGGGTCGTGAGGACAAGGTCCTGCCAAGGTTGCTTTCCGGTGAAGTTGGTTTGGGAACCTTGTTGATTCCAGACCTAGAGCCGATGACGGCCAAAAAGCGTTGGTTAGCTGGGCACTTGCAAGCAAAAGGGCAGTTGGTGTTGGATGAGGGCGCTGTCAAAGCACTGCAATCGTCAGGAAAAAGTCTATTGCCAATTGGAGTTGTGGATTTTTCAGGGCAGTTCAAGCGAGGTGAATTGGTTATTTGTGTGAATGAGCATAACCAGGAAGTCGCTCGCGGTTTGGTGAACTACGCTTATTTTGAGGTGAAGCAAATTATGGGGCATGCTTCTGCTGAAATTGACGCTTTATTAGGTTATAGCGAAGGCGAGTTTTTAATTCATTGCGATAATTTAGTATTAGCCGATCAGTAACACTTCCTTTCTGTCTTAAGATTTCTTTTAGAATTATCTATTTTCCTATATCTAAAGTAACCAGGCCTGGTTGCTTTGGATGTTATTTTGGCTGGTACCCGTCTATATTTTTTAGTCGCTGAGTGGATGGCCAATCCGCTTAAATCGGTTATTTTTTTAATCTGTCTCTTGAAAATAATTTGTTTGTCACTATAAGGGTTGACACTGATTCATCAATCAATAAAATAATTAGCACTCTCAGTGGTAGAGTGCTAATTAAACTGTATTTGGTAGTCTAACACCTTGAATTATTTATTTTATTAGGAGAAAAGCATGAATATTAAACCGCTACATGATCGTGTTGTGATTCGACAAGTAGAAGAACAAAAAGAATCTGCTGGTGGGATTTTGTTACCCGGCTCAGCACAAGAACAAGAAAATATGGGTGAAGTGGTTGCGGTTGGTCCAGGTAAGGCAGCGGACAATGGTTCGATCGTTGCCATGACGGTCAAAGTGGGCGATAAGGTCATGTTTGGACAATATTCTGGTCAGGAAGTAAAAGATGATAAAGGCGATACGCTAAAAGTGATGCGTGAAGACGATATTATCGCAATCATTGACTAAATGACCTATCGATTCATCGTCGGTTAACCAATTAATAGAAAGGATTTAAAAGATGGCAAAAGATGTAAGATTTGGAATGGATTCCCGAGAAAAAATGGTTGAAGGTATCAATGTATTAGCGGATGCCGTAAAAGTAACACTTGGGCCGAAAGGTCGTAATGTGGTGATTGAAAAATCATTTGGCGCGCCTGCAGTAACTAAAGATGGTGTTACGGTTGCTCGTGAAATCGAACTTGAAGACAAGTTTATGAATATGGGCGCACAAATGGTTAAAGAAGTCTCTTCTCAAACCAATGATGTCGCTGGGGATGGTACCACCACGGCTACGGTATTGGCTCAATCAATTGTTCGTGAAGGGATGAAATCGGTTGCTGCTGGTATGAATCCGATGGATTTAAATCGTGGTATTCATAAAGCGGTTGATGCTGTTGTTGAAGAGATCAAAAGAATGGCGGTGCCTTGCACTACCTCAGCTTCCATTGCTCAGGTCGGAACTATTTCGGCAAACTCAGATGCCGCAGTTGGTAAGATGATTGCCGACGCAATGGAAAAAGTGTCAACCGAAGGTGTGATTACCGTTGAAGAAGGTTCTTCGCTTCATGATGAGTTGGTTGTCGTTGAAGGGATGGAGTTTGATCGCGGTTATCTATCACCTTATTTTGTGACCAACCAGGAAAAAATGGTTGCAGAGTTAGAAAATCCATATATTTTGCTGCATGATAAGAAAATCTCCAACATTCGTGATTTGTTGCCAACCCTAGAAGCGGTTTCTAAAGCAGGGCGTCCGCTGTTGATTATTGCTGAAGATGTTGATGGTGAAGCCTTAGCCACATTGGTGATTAACAATATGCGCGGCATTGTTAAAGCAACGGCCATTAAAGCACCTGGTTTTGGTGAGCGTCGTAAAGCAATGTTACAAGATATGGCTGTTTTGACTGGCGGAACTGTAATTTCTGATGAAGTTGGGTTGACGCTAGAAAATGTCACTTTAGATATGCTAGGTGAAACCAAGTCAGCTGTTGTGGCTAAAGATAGCACTAAGCTCATCGACGGTGCTGGTGCCAAAGCGGATATCGAAGCACGTTGTGCCCAGATTAAATCACAAGTTGAAAATACCACTTCAGACTATGACAAAGAGAAGCTTCAAGAGCGTTTGGCTAAATTGTCTGGTGGGGTAGCCGTCATTAAGTTGGGTGCCGCAACTGAAATGGAAATGAAAGAGAAAAAAGATCGTGTTGACGATGCGTTGCATGCTACACGAGCGGCGGTTCAAGAAGGGATTGTTGCCGGTGGTGGTGTTGCCTTGGTTCGTGCACGTTCTAAAGTAGAAGTCAAAGGTGATAATGATGACCAGCAAGTTGGGATCGAAATTGCCTTGCGTGCAATGGAAGAACCAATGCGTCAAATTGCTGCCAACTGTGGTCTAGAAGGATCGGTTATTGTCAACAAGGTGATGGAGTCGGCTGAAAATATTGGTTTTGATGCCGCATCTGAAACCTATGTTGATATGGTTGAAGCCGGTATTATTGATCCCGCTAAGGTTACGCGTTCTGCGTTACAAAATGCGGCCTCTGTTGCAGGTCTCGTTCTGACGACAGGTGCTGCTATCGCAGACTTGCCATCATCTGATAACGGCGCAGATGCAGCCGCTGCCGGTATGGGCGGCATGGGTGGTATGGGCGGTATGATGTAACTTAACCGCGCATCACTTGATCTTAAAAAAGCTCCTCTTATCCAGAGGGGCTTTTTTTTTGGAACAAAAACGCTGCGATTTCGTTAGAAACCTAACAGTGATAGAATAAGGCTTCATCTAAATGGAAGAAACCGAATGGAACAAGTGACATATAAAGTAGGGATTGTTGGGGGCACAGGCTATACCGGTGTCGAACTTTTAAGATTATTGGCAAAGCACCCAGCAGTGGAGGTAGTGGCCATTACATCACGCAGCGAAGCCGGGATGCCCGTCTCCGATTTGTATCCAAATTTACGAGGCTATTACGATCTGGCTTTCTCGGAGCCTTCTGAAGCCGTATTGTTAGGGTGTGATGTGGTGTTTTTTGCAACCCCTCACGGCGTGGCGATGGAGATGACGCCAAAGTTAATCGCCGCTGGCGTGAAAGTCATCGATTTAGCGGCAGATTTCCGGATAGAAGATATGGAGACCTTTTCTAAATGGTATGGTTTAGAGCATAGTTGTCCTGATGTTATGTCAAAGGTGGCCTATGGATTACCAGAGCTTTTTCGAGATCAGATTCGGCAAGCCAAAGTGGTTGCGAACCCTGGATGTTATCCAACCAGTATTTTGTTGGCTGCGGTGCCTTTATTACGGTCAGGCCTGGTCAGTTTGGACGGTGTTGTCGCTGATGGTAAGTCTGGAGTCAGTGGTGCGGGAAGAGGCGCTAATGTGGCGATGTTAGGTGCTGAAATGAGTGAGAGCTTTAAAGCCTATGGCGCAAAAGGGCATCGCCACCTACCTGAAATGCAAGAAAAACTTCAACAGCTTGTCGATCAACCTGTCGATTTGACCTTTGTGCCGCATCTGGTGCCGATGGTCAGAGGGATGGAGTCGAGTGTGTATTTGACGTTAACCGCCGATGCCAGTGAAGCCGCACTGCACTCTATATTGGAAACCACTTATGAGGATGAGCCGTTTGTTGATGTGATGCCGTTGGGTAGCTTGCCGGAAACGAGAATGGTTAAAGGGTCCAATATGTGTCGTTTAGCAGTCTATCGACCCCAAGGTGGATCAAAAGTCGTGGTGTTGTCCGTGATTGACAATTTAGTGAAAGGCGCAGCCGGTCAAGCCGTACAGAATATGAACATTCTGTTGGATTTACCTGAGACGCTTGCCTTGGAGCAGGTTGCACTGATGCCATAGTTCGTTACTTATGGTGGCAAGCCCACAGGGTGTTGCCACTTTAATTGTTTTTGATTCGTGACGGCTTGCAATGCATTTGTTACAATTGCTTTTTAGATTGCCATTCAGTTAGGAGACGATCATGTCTGAAATGCCAACCCCTGTTAACTTTACCGAAGCTGCTGCTGAGAAGGTCAGTGGATTAATTCAAGATGAAGGTAATCCCGAATTAAAATTACGTGTCTATATTACGGGTGGGGGCTGTTCTGGATTCCAATATGGTTTCACTTTTGATGAGTCCCAAACGGAAGACGATACCGTGGTCGAAAAAGAAGGTGTGAAGCTGATGATCGATCCAATGAGTTTTCAATATCTTGTCGGTGCCAAAATTGATTATGTTGAAGACTTGCAAGGCGCGCGCTTTGTGATTGAAAATCCAAATGCCACCACCACCTGTGGTTGTGGTTCCTCTTTTGGTGTTTAACGAAACTCAGTTCACCAAGGCAAATCGATTATTTTAACCAAGCGCACTGTTTCTCAATAGCGCTTTATGTCTGGCTCATACCTGATTGAAAGCAGCCAGCATTTTCACCAATGATTAGGGTTTAGTTATGGAATATATTCCTGGTTTAGCAGGCGTTCCCGCCACCGAGTCTGAAATTTCTTATATTGATGGACAAAAGGGGGAGTTAACCTATCGTGGTTACAACATTATGGAGTTGGCTGAGTATTCCTCATTTGAGGAAACAACCTTACTCTTGTTGTTTGGAAATTTGCCAACCGAAACGGAGTTGGCCGATTTTGAAGCGAAACTGCGAAATGCCAGACGTGTTAAATATAATTTAAGAGAAATTATGAAAAACCTGCCGGCAACGACGCATCCGATGCACATGCTGCAGGTTGCCGTGGCGAGCTTGGCAAGTTTTTATCCCAGTACTGAGTATATGAAAGGTGGGACAGAAAACCAGGACTATATTAACGAAGTAACAGTCAATATTATTTCTCACATGGGAACCTTAGTTGCTATGTGGGAACACATGCGTAATGGTTATGACCCGATTGAACCGCGTAAAGACCTGACCTATGCCGAAAATTTTCTGTATATGGTTACGGGCGAAGAGCCGGATAAGGACTGGGCAAGACTGTTGGATGCCTGTTTGATTTTGCATGCAGAGCATACCATTAATGCGTCAACCTTTACCACGATGGTTACTGGGTCTACCCTGGCGAACCCTTGTTCCGTCATCTCTTCTGCGATTGCTTCTTTATCAGGGCCACTTCATGGCGGAGCGAATCAAAAAGTGATTGAAATGCTGGATGAAATAGGGTCTCCTCAGAATGCGCGTGCTTATATTGAAAAGCGGTTGTCAGAGAAGAAAGTGATCTGGGGAATGGGGCATCGTGAATATAAGACCAAAGATCCTCGTGCTACGATTTTGCAAAAGTTATCTTCTCAACTACTTAAAAATAAGAGTCAGGAGGGGTCTTTAAGCAAGGCTTTTGAAACGGCAATGGAAGTCGAAAAGGTATGTGAAGACTTACTGAGCCATAAAGGCGTTTATCCGAATGTCGATTTTTATTCAGGGATTCTTTATAAAGAGATGGGCTTTGATGCTGGGCTTTTCACCCCCATTTTTGCAGTCGCACGTTCAGCAGGTTGGATGGCGCACTGGCGTGAGCAATTACAAAATAATAAGATATTTCGTCCGACGCAAATCTATAAAGGGGTTGGAAATTCTTGTTATTTGCCAATGGAGAAGCGCACGGTTGGATTAAGACAAGCATTTTGCGACGATTAACAATATAAAGGGTTAAGCTACCCGTATTAGGGAGACCATATGCCGCCTAATATTGAATCCGTCTCGGCACCAGTAATGGTCTTTAAGGCAATTGGGGTGTTGGACAATCTTTGTTTCGCAAGCCAAGCACACATCATGGCTTCAATTGCATCGGGATTAATATTGAGCGCTTGAGTGGTCTGCACAGAATAGGGTAGTTGAGCTTGTAAGCGATCAACTAAGGGATGGTTATTCGCACCGCCGCCACAAATCCATAGTGATTGAGGTTGTTTCGGTAGGGTTGATAGTGCCATTAACAAGGTTTCAATCGTTAATTGAGCTAAGCTGCTTAGTACATCTTCAGGCGCATAGTGCTCAAGCGAATCGGTGGTTTCTTTCAACCAGTTGGCGTTAAAATATTCTTTACCAGTCGATTTCGGTGCGGGCTTTGTAAAATAAGGGTCAGCCAACCATTTCGATAGCAATTCCGGCTTTACTTTACCTTTCGCTGCCAGGGCACCATTTTTATCATAAGGTTGCGCTAATGCGGTCTGACAGTAACTGTCCATTAATCCATTTCCGGGTCCTGAATCAAAACCGATAACCCGATCATTTTCTAGGTAAGTCAGGTTTGCAATGCCGCCGATATTAATGACGGCTGTCGGTAAGCTTGTATCAAATAAGATACGATGAAATGCAGGCGCTAGCGGTGCGCCTTGACCCTTCTTTGCAAGGTCATCGATTCTAAAATCGGCGACGGTACAAATTCCGGTATTTTTAGCAATAAAAGCTGGGTGACCCGCTTGCAAGCTCATGGGGATGTCTGGGGCATGGTATAAGGTTTGGCCATGACTGCCAATGGCCTGGATTTGCTCAGGTTGTGTCTGGGTGGCCTCTAATAGCGTTAAGGCTGCATGGCTAAACTGCTGGGCAAT
Organism: Hydrogenovibrio sp.; assembly: GCA_965658885.1. GTDB lineage: Bacteria > Pseudomonadota > Gammaproteobacteria > Thiomicrospirales > Thiomicrospiraceae > Hydrogenovibrio. The sequence goes on along the minus strand of CBFHUY010000006.1, from coordinate 1,014 downwards.
TTCATGTTCCAGTTGGCACAAACTTTTTAAAGTGAGGGTTGGGTTCTGGTTTAGGTCGTCCAGTTGCTGTTTAAGGCTGTCTGGGTATGGGGTCGTGATAAAACCTTTCAAAACCGGTTGTTGGGTTTGAAAATCGACCAATGCCGCATCGACGCCATCAAGACTGGTGCCTGACATCAAGCCAATATAGAGCGATGATCTATTCAAAATTGGCAGCAATCTGTGTATGCGGGTCAAGCCGACTGAGTTGCGCTGACATTAACCCAGAGAACTGATCAAAACGGTTCCGATGTTTTCTTGGAACAGGGCTGGCATCTGGAAACTTTACCCTTAATGGGTCAATATAGCGCCCATTTTTTCGGAATTCATAATGTAAGTGGGGGCCGGATGCCATGCCGGTTTGGCCAATATAGCCAATCACTTGACCTTGTTTGACCCATTGTCCTCGTTTGAAGTGACCAAATTTAGACATATGTGCATAAACGGTGGTGTATTTATCAGCATGTCGGATATAAATGACCCGGCCATAGCTGCGGCTCCAATAGCGTTTAATGATTTGTCCATCACCCGTGGCGCGTATAGGGGTACCCGTTGGACCACCATAATCCACGCCGCGGTGTGCACGCCATTTTTTAAGCACTGGGTGAAACCGTTTGGGTTTGTAGCGAGAGGTAATTCGAACATAGTCTACGGGATTTCTGAGGAAGGCCTTGCGTAAGTTCTGTTTATTATGATCATAGTAGCCAACAGATTGTCCTTTGGCATCTTTTAGTAAAAATGCAGTATGACGCTCATCACCTCCGGTTGTGATTTCTGCGGCAAGAATATCACCATCGCCAATATATTCACCTTGAATATAGCGTTTTTCATAAATGACCTTAAAAGGGTCTCCTGGTCTGAGTTGTCGGATGAAATCAATTTCCCAAGAAAAGATGTCGGCCAGATTCATAATGGTTTTGGCGCTTAATCCTTGCGCTTCGCCACTGAGATAAAAAGAGTGTTGGATTAAACCGC
>CBFHUY010000005.1:0-32917 GCA_965658885.1 Hydrogenovibrio sp. | reverse complement strand
TTGGGGAGTAGTCAATATTTGGTTGCCGAAGCGGATGAGTCGGATGCGTCATTTCTCCATTTGTCCCCGATGATGTCGGTGGTGACCAATATTGATGAAGACCACATGGCAACCTATCAAGGGGATTATCAAAACCTGGAAAACACCTTTATTGAATTTATTCATCGATTGCCCTTTTATGGGTTAGCGATTGTTTGTGGGGATGACCATAATATCCAAGCTCTACTGCCCAAACTGTCTCGTAAAGTTCGCACTTATGGTGAAGCAGCGCACAATGATTTGCGGGCAACGCAGATTGTGCAAACGGCTTTAAAAATGCACTTTACGGTTGAACAAGCCGATCAACCGAGCTTCGAGGTGACGTTAAACCAGCCAGGAAAACACAATGTACTCAATGCATTGGCTGCGATTTCGGTGGCATTAGAATTAAAAGTGCCAATTGCCGATATTCAGCTAGCCTTGGCGCATTTTGGGGGTGTGGGGCGACGATTTGAAGTTTATCCAAACTGTTGTCTTGGTGGGAAAAAGGTCACCCTGGTTGATGATTATGGTCATCATCCGACAGAATTAACTGCTACCTTAGAGACGGCTAAGCAGGCTTTTCCTAATCAACGATTGGTTTTGGTCTTTCAACCCCACCGTTATAGCCGAACCAGAGACTTATTTGATGATTTTGTGCTGGCATTGATGAAAGCGGATTTGGTGGTGCTGCTGGATGTATATGCTGCCGGTGAACCGCCTATTGCGGCATTTGATTCGAAAGCGTTATTGCAAGCCATGCGCTTGAGAGGGCATAAAGACAATTTGCATGTTGAAACGCCAGTTGAGTTAGATGAGCTGACCAAAACGCTGCTATTGGATTATGATGTGGTGTTAGTGATGGGCGCAGGTGATATCGGCGGAATTGCCAAACAATGGAAGCAAAAGGTTGAAGTCAATGACAAGCCAAGATAATAATCAACGGTTGATTAAAAAGTTAGGAAAGGTTGCCGTCTTAATGGGGGGCAATTCCGCTGAGAGAGCCATCTCATTGAAAAGTGGTCGAGCCGTTACTAAGGCCTTGCAAAATGCGGGCGTTGATGCCCGTGGATGTGATGTCACCTCCGTTTCTCAGTTAAATAAGATTGCTGAAAATTATGATCGTGCTTTTATTGCGTTACATGGTCGGTGGGGAGAAGACGGTGGGGTTCAGGCGGTATTAGAAGCCTTAAAATTGCCTTATACTGGTAGTGGTATGACGGCTTCCGCTTTGGCAATGGATAAGCTGAGAACCAAATGGTTATGGAAGGGGGTCGGTTTGCCAACCCCTCCATTTAAACGGGTTTCTTGGACATCACCATTGGTTTTATCCGAGTTTGACTTAAGTTTTCCTGTGATTGTTAAGCCTAGCCATGAAGGTTCCAGTATTGGCATGCGTAAAGTGAATGACTTATCAGAATTGCAAGCAGCAGTCGCCTTCGCGCAACAATATGATGAAGAAGTCCTGATTGAGCAATGGATTGAAGGTCGCGAGTTTACTTGTGCTGTCGTCGATGGGGAAGCCTTACCATTGATTGAGCTAAAAACCGATCATGATTTTTATGATTTTGATGCTAAATATCAATCTTCCAGTACCCAATATATTTGCCCCTGTGATTTGCCAGAAGATCTTCAGGCACACATTCAACGGGTTGTATTAGAGGCTTTTGATGTTATCGGTGCACGTCATTGGGGCCGAGTTGATCTCATGTTGGATAAAAATGACCAGGCCTGGCTCATTGAAGTGAATACCGTGCCTGGAATGACCGATCATAGTTTGGTGCCGATGGCTGCGAAAGCAATGGGAATGGACTTTGATCAGTTAGTGTTGACGTTATTAACTTTAACATTGAATTCGGACTCCTAAGGGCGTTAATGTGAAAAGAGTTGCGTTCATCACTGGGATGATCGGATTGGTCGGTTTGGTGACTTGGGCTGCGGTATCGAGTACCTCTGTCTTATCAAAAGTACAGCTAAAAGGCTCAGTTGAACAAGTTAGCCGAGCGCAGGTTCAAGAGGTAGTAGAACCCTACATGGGGAAATCCTTTTGGCGTGTTGATTTAGAACGACTTCATGCGGATCTGGTCAGGTTGGAGTGGGTTTATCAAGCGCAGGTAACCCGTCGCTGGCCGAATCAGCTTCGGGTCGAACTCATTGAGCAAACGCCTGTTGCTCGTTGGCAGGATGACGGTCTATTAAATCAATTGGGTGAAATTTTTTATCCGCATCAGATTGAACCCTTCCAACAGTTGGTCAAGCTGGATGGGAATCCGTTGAATGCCGCGAGTATTTTGAAAACGCTATCTGACTTTCAACAGCAATTTAACCAGTTAGACTGGCACATCGAAAAACTGGCGCAACAGCCTGATCGCAGTTGGCAATTAGACTTTTTGTCGGGTACTCGGTTATTAGTGGATGAGACCAATCAAAAATCTAAGATTGACCGATTTATGCGCGCTTTTGCCAAGACGGATCCAGCACTAAGAAAATTCGCACAAGTTTATGATTTACGCTATAGTAATGGGTTTGTAATTAAGCGTTCTAAACGCACCCCTGAAAAGCAAATAGATACCAGGGCGCAAACAAATCCCAATAGCATCGAGCAATAAAGGTGAAACCACGAATGGCAAGAAAGCAACAGACTTCAAACGCTAATATCGTTATCGGACTGGATATTGGTACCTCAAAAATAGCAGCAATTATTGGTAAAGTTAAAGAGGACGGCGGTATTGAAGTTGTGGGTCTCGGAACTCATCCATCAAAAGGACTCAAAAAGGGCGTTGTGGTCAATATCGATTCAACGGTTGAATCGATACAGCGCGCGATTGATGAAGCGGAAAGAATGTCGGGCATTAAAGCGACATCGGTTTCAGTGGGTATTGCAGGAAGCCATATCGGTAGCTTTAACTCGAACGGGATGGTGGCTATTAGTCATCAAGAAGTCCAGCAAGAAGATGTACAGCGTGTGATTGATGCGGCACAAACCATTGCCATTCCGGGAGACCAAGAGGTTCTACATATTTTGCCGCAAGAGTTTATGATTGATAGTCAGGGGGGTATTCGGGAACCCATTGGGATGTCCGGTGTGCGTTTAGAAGCAAAGGTTCACATGGTGACCGGCTCGGTTAGCGCAGCTCAGAATATTACCAAATGCGTTGAGCGTTGCTCATTAAAAGTCGACAACTTGATTTTGGAACAGTTGGCTTCTTCGGAAGCGGTGCTGTCGGAAGATGAAAAAGAGCTGGGTGTTTGTTTGGTGGATATTGGCGGTGGCACGACCGATATTGCCGTCTTTCAAAATGGTGCCATTCGTCATACAGCGGTCATTCCGGTTGCGGGTGATCAGGTAACGAATGATATTGCAATGGCGCTCAGAACACCCAAGACGGCGGCCGAAGAAATTAAACGAAAATATGCGTGTGCCCTACCGCAATTAATTTCTAAAGACGAAGAAATTGAAGTCCCCAGTGTGGGTGATCGACCTGCTAGATGTTTGTCACGTCATACGTTAGTCGAAGTCATTGAGCCGCGCTATGAGGAGTTGTTTCAATTAATTCAAGCCGAGTTAAGACGCACTGATTTCGAAAATAAAATTGCTGCCGGTATTGTTTTAACCGGCGGAAGCTCATTAGTTGAAGGCGCAGTCGAACTAGCAGAAGAAGTGTTTCACATGCCAGTTCGTTTAGGAATCCCGCAAGAAATATCGGGATTGAAGGAAGAAGTCAGAAGTCCTGCTTTCGCAACCACAGTTGGATTGCTTATGTATGCTAAAGAGCACCAATCTTATCAGCCAACAAACGAAAATCAACGTGCGTTAAGTCAGGATGCAGGGTCGATGCTGGCGAAAATGAAAAGTTGGTTTAGTCAGAATTTTTAGAAATTCGCGGGCGTGCTTTATGATAGAATTCGCCGCTATTTATTTTTGAACAAAAAGAGTCATTCGTGAAACAAAGAACACTTGCCAATACGGTTAAAGCAAAAGGCGTCGGGCTGCATACCGGTCATAAGTCAATTATGACATTGCGTCCTGCACCCGTTGACACGGGGATTTGTTTTCGCCGTATTGACGTTGATCCCGTAGTGGCCTTTCCCGTTTCTCCAAGTTTAGTCAAAGAAACCATGCTTTGTACCACGATCGTGCAAGAGCTAGCGCGTGAACGCATTAAAATTGCGACAATTGAACATTTGATGTCAGCCTTGGCAGGGGTGGGAATTGATAATCTTTATATTGATATCACCGCAGATGAAGTTCCGATTATGGATGGTAGCGCCTCGCATTTTATTTTTCTTTTGCAAGCGGCGGGGGTCAAACTGCAGGATGCCCCCAAGAAATTTATTCGCATTAATAAAGAGATTGAAGTTGCGAATGATAAAGGGGGCGTCGCTAAATTCATGCCGTATGATGGTTTTCGACTCAATTTCTCCATAGAGTTTGATCATCCTGCCTTTGATCAGACTGCCGAAAAAATGACCTTGGAATTTTCCTCGACGTCTTATTTTAAAGAAGTCAGTCGCGCAAGAACATTTGGGTTTGTCAAAGACATGGAAACCTTAAGGGCTCAGAATCTTGGCTTGGGAGCCGGGCTTCATAATGCTATTGGTCTAGATGATAATGGCGTTGTTAACCAAGAAGGATTACGTGATAAAGATGAATTTGTGCGCCATAAGATTTTAGACGCGGTCGGTGATCTTTATATGGCAGGGCATCCCATTATTGGTGAGTTTACCGCTCATAAATCTGGGCATGCGCTTAACAATCAATTGTTGCGTGCTTTAATGGCCGATACCTCCGCTTATGAAGTGGTAACCTATGAAGATGGTGAGCCCCCCATACAATACGGAAGCAGTAAAATTTTAATCTAACCATTCCTCTCATTTGCCTTTCATTATCGCTATGCTATTCCGTTCTGGAAATGTGTTAGAATGCTAATCATTTTTTAAAAAAATCAGCCGCTTCAGGCTCTCTTTAATTATTGGATTTCAGTAAGAATGGCTTTAAAACTCTTCAAGAAAATTTTTGGCAGCCGAAATGACCGGCTAATTAAGCAATATAAGAAAAAAGTTCAGCAGATTAATGCATTGGAAGATGCGTTATCGCAGCTATCTGATGAAGCACTCAAAGCAAAAACGCAGGCATTTAAACAGCAATTATCAGAGGGCGCTATCACGCTAGATCAATTGTTGCCTGAAGCGTTTGCCGTGGTGCGTGAAGCCAGTAAGCGGGTGATGGGCATGCGCCATTATGATACCCAGTTAATTGGGGGGATGGTGTTGCATGAGGGCAATATCGCTGAAATGCGAACTGGGGAAGGGAAAACCTTGGTTGCCACCTTGCCAGCTTATTTGAACGCGCTGACTGGTGAAGGGGTTCATGTGATTACGGTCAATGATTATTTGGCCTCACGTGATGCTGAGTGGATGGGTCAAGTCTATGGCTTCTTAGGGCTGACGACCGGGGTCGTATTATCTGGCCAACCGCCAGCTGAGAAACAAGCCGCTTACCAAGCCGACATCACCTATGGAACCAATAATGAGTTTGGTTTTGATTATCTGCGCGATAATATGGCGATTTTTGCGGAAGAGCGAGTGATGCGGGGTCAAAACTTTGCCATCGTCGATGAAGTGGATTCGATTTTAATCGATGAAGCCAGAACGCCATTAATCATTTCTGGGCCTGCAGAAGATAAGTCAGAGCTTTATGAAAAGATGAATCCGTTAGTTGATCGGCTAGAAAAAGGAACTGAGGATTTAGAAAATAAAACCTCAACCGGCGATTACACGGTAGATGAAAAGACCAAACAAATCCACTTGACCGATGAAGGTCACGCCAAGGTGGAAGCCATGTTGGTCGAAGTGGGAATTTTAGAAGAAGGCGATTCGCTTTATGATGCAGAACACATCAGCTTAATGAAGTATGTCAATGCATCCTTAAGAGCGAATCTGCTTTATGAAAAGAATACCGATTATATTGTCCAAAACAATGAAGTCGTCATTATTGATGAATATACCGGTCGTAAAATGGCAGGGCGTCGATGGGGCGATGGGCTACACCAAGCCGTTGAAGCAAAAGAAGGGGTTTCCATTCAAGCGGAAAGCCAGACCTATGCGTCGATCACTTTCCAAAACTATTTCCGCCAATATCAAAAACTGTCTGGTATGACGGGAACCGCCGATACCGAAGCGGGCGAGTTTTTGTCTACCTATCAACTGGAAGTGGTGGTGGTGCCAACGCATAATCCACCGCAAAGAGATGATTTACCCGATTTAGTGTTTTTAGATATACAAGGCAAAATGGCGACGATCGTTAAAGATGTGAAAGCCATTGCTGAAAAACAGCAGCCTATTCTGATAGGGACAGCCTCGATTGAGATGTCTGAGATTCTATCTGACTTGTTCAGAAAAGAAGGCATTGAGCATAATGTATTGAATGCCAAACAGCATGACAAAGAAGCGACCATTATTGCCAATGCCGGGCGTCCTGGCGCGGTCACGATTGCGACCAATATGGCTGGCCGGGGAACCGATATCGTACTGGGTGGTAATTTAGATATGGAGTTGGAAGCCTTAGAAGATCCAACGCCAGAAGAAATTGCCCAAGTAAAATCGGATTGGCAAGCGCGCCATGATGCCGTGATTGCCAGTGGCGGTTTATTGGTACTGGGGTCTGAACGACATGAATCTCGCCGAATTGACAACCAGTTGCGTGGGCGTTCGGGGCGTCAGGGTGATCCAGGGGTAACGCGTTTTTATCTCTCTTTAGATGATGACTTGATGCGCCGATTTGCTTCTGAAAAAGTCAAAAATATGATGCGCCGTTTAGGGATGAAGTCTGATGAGCCGATTGAGCACAAGATGGTTTCTAAGTCGATTGAGCGAGCTCAAAAGCAAGTTGAACGCATGCATCAAGATGAACGAGCTAACTTATTGAAGTTTGACAATATCGCCAATGAACAACGTAAAGTGGTTTATGCCCAGCGTAATGAGTTAATGGAAGAAACAGACGTTTCTGAAATTATTGACTCTTTACGCAGCAATGTTATTGAATCAACCATGGCAGGCTTTGTCCCGCCAGGTTCGATTGAAGAACAGTGGGATATTGATGGGTTAGAAAAACAGCTGCAAGAAGACTTTGGCGTAGAAGTGCCGATTGCTGAGTGGTTAAGCGAAGATAAAAGCTTGTATGAAGAAAAACTCAGAGAGCGCCTAGTTGAAACCATAAAAGCGCAGTATCAACAAAAAATGGCGATGATTGATGAAACCACCCGTCATCATTTTGAAAAAGAAGTGCTGTTGAGAACCATTGATAAGCAATGGCGTGAGCACTTAAATGAAATGGATTATTTACGGCGTTGGATTCACTTGAAAGGCTTCGCGCAAAAAGATCCTTTCCAAGAGTATCGTACTTCTGCGGCACAGATGTTTGAAGCCTTTTTGGATGAAGTGATGTTTGAAACCATCCAAACGCTTTCAATGGTACAAATCCGCGGTTCAGAAGATGTTGATGCTTATGAGCAACAGCAGTTGGAAGAGCGGCCTCAGGAGGTTGAAGCGGTTCATCCCGCTGCGAAAACCATTGCGGACAGTTTAAAAGAATCAGCGGCAGATGATTTGAAGTCGAACCAATCGGACGAAGGCACCTACCGACGCGAAGCGCCAAAAGTTGGCAGAAACGATCCCTGTCCTTGTGGTTCAGGTAAAAAATACAAACAATGTTGCGGTAAGCTGACTTAATGATAAGGAACGGCTAAAAATGAATTTGGACTCGATGCACCCAGTTGCAGGTGTCTATTTGGGCACAACGGCAGCCAAAATTAAAAAATCCGGTGCGGAAGATTTGTTAGTCGTGGTATTTCACCCAGGCAGTCGTACCGCAGCGACCTTTACCCAAAATGCTTTTTGTGCGGCGCCAGTCGTATTGGCAAAACAACATTTAGCAGTGCAGGCCACAGAAGCTTTAATTATTAATAGTGGCAATGCCAATGCGGGAACGGGCGAGCAAGGGCTTGAAGATGCCAAGCAATCTTGTGATTGGGTTGCCTCCGAGCTAGGAATCGCACTTGAAGCGGTTCTGCCTTTTTCAACGGGGGTGATCGGTGAGAACTTGCCGATGGATAAGCTCGCATTGGGCATTCCGAATGCGATTGCGAATCAATCGGTCACCGGTTGGGATGCGGCAGCAAAGGCTATTATGACCACCGATACCTGCGCCAAAACCGTTTCACGGCAATTTGAAATTGAGGGGCATTTGGTGACCTTGAATGGGATTGCTAAAGGTTCCGGCATGATTCATCCGAATATGGCCACCATGCTGGGATTTGCGGCAACTGATGCCAAAATCTCCCAGGCCTGCTTAGATCAGGCGTTAAAGTCTGCGGTTGCAGTTTCTTTTAACCGGATTACCGTTGATGGCGATACCTCAACCAATGATGCCTGTACTTTAACGGCAACTCAATTAGCCGATATGCCGGAAATTACCGATGTAGATTCGGAAGCTTATCACTGTTTTTACCAAGCACTTGAAGCCATGATGATTGAATTGGCGCAAATGATTGTGCGGGACGGGGAAGGCGCAACTAAGTTTGTGTCGGTGATTGTTGAGAAAGGGGCTTCTGCTGAAGAGTGTTTAAAGGTTGCGCATGCGGTGGCGTTATCCCCGCTGGTCAAAACCGCGCTATTTGCCTCCGACCCCAACTGGGGCCGGATTTTAGCCGCAGTGGGTCGCTCAGGCCTGGTTGATTTTGACATTAATGCCTTACAGATTTATTTAGGAAGCGTGCTATTGGTTGAAAACGGCGGCAGAGCCGATTCTTATACCGAAGCCGCGGGGCAGGCAGTGATGAATGAAACCGATATTTCGATTCGAATTGTCTTGAATCGGGGGGAAGTTACCGAAACCGTATGGACAACGGATTTCTCCTATGATTATGTTCGAATTAATGCCGAATATCGGAGCTAGTTCAGTTTGTTTGAATCCCCCCAATTAAAGCGGCATTGAGCCGCTTTTTTTATGTGTTAGAGAGTAAGTCGGCAATCACGTCACACAAGCGCTTGTTCTGGGCATCTGTGCCGATCGTGATTCTCAGGAATTGGTCGATACGAGGGCGCTGAAAGTGACGCACAATGATGGCTTCATTACGGAGCTGTTGGGCAAGCTTGGCCGCATCATAATGGGGGTGGCGAACAAATACAAAATTGGCTGCCGAAGGCAATACTTCAAATCCCTGTTGTTGTAAAAAGTCAGTAAGGGTTTGGCGGGTTTTGATAATCTGCTGACAGCAAGATTCAAAATAGTCGTTATCTTCAAGCGCGGCGACCGCGCCGACTATGGCCAATTGATCTAATGGGTAAGAGTTAAAGCTATTTTTAACCCTTTCTAAGGCTTCAATTAAATCAACATGACCCAGTGCATAGCCAACTCTCAATCCTGCTAAAGAACGAGATTTTGAGAAGGTTTGCACCACCAATAGATTTGGGTATTGATTGATCAACACTCTGGCGGAAACCCCACCAAAGTCAATATAGGCTTCATCCACCACCACCACCGAATCCGGATTGTCTTTTAAAATGTTTTCAATGGCGTCTAGTGTGAGCAGTCGTCCTGTGGGTGCATTTGGGTTCGGGAAAATGATGCCGCCGTTAGGTTTTCGATAGTCTGCTGGGTTGATGGCAAAGTCGTTATCCAGCGGGATTGTTTCATAATCAATTTGGTAAAGCCCGCAATAAACCGGGTAGAAGCTGTAGCTGATATCGGGAAATAAAATGGCTTGATCTTGTTTTAATAACGCCAGAAACGCATGTGCCAAGACTTCATCAGAACCATTACCGACAAATACTTGTTGTTCACTAAGCTGAAAGGTTTTTGCCAATGCCGATTTGAGCAGGTCGGCATTGGGATCTGGGTAGAGTCGAAGTTTATCAGCTGCTAATTGTGTGCTAATGGCCGCTTGTACCGATGGCGACGGTGGGTAAGGGTTTTCATTGGTATTCAGTTTGATCAGACGATCGCCTTTGGGTTGTTCACCCGGCACATAGGGGGTTAAGGTGTGAACCAATTGGCTCCAAAATTGACTCATGAAAATCCTCTCTCACAATGGTATCAGTCGATAAAGACGTCATTTTAACGCAAACGCTTAAAAAACACCCAGGCCTGGTCATTTTTTTGTAAAAATAATGGGTTTGAGGGCAATTGAAATCGCTTGATGAGAGGAGAATTCACAATGAAAGACCCAATTCAGGTCGTGGTGGGCGTGCTTCGCCAAGGTGAACAGCTGTTCATTACAAAACGACAGGCCAATCAATCCCATGCGGGCTGCTGGGAGTTTCCTGGTGGTAAGGTGCATGCGGGAGAATCCCTAGAGGCGGCATTACAACGCGAGCTATTGGAAGAAGTCGGGATCACGGCGACTGACTGGCAACCGCTGATTGTGATTCCTTGGGACTATGGTGAGGTTCAGGTGCGGTTACATGTGTTTGTGACCGATCGTTGGCAGGGGGAGCCGCTGGGGAAGGAAGGGCAGGAAATGGCCTGGAAAAATGTGTCTGAACTGGATGAAGCTGATTTCCCAGCTGCTAACCGTGGCATTTTTAGAGCATTGAGTTTGGCTGACCATTATATGGTGTCGGGAAATTTTCATGATCCCCAAGATGCGTTGGCAAGATTGCAGGTCGCGTTAGAGGATGGGGTTCGACTGATACAACTGCGCGCCAAGCAATTAGAGGAATCGGAATTTTTTGAGCTGGCACAGCGGGCGATTGCTTTAACGCATCAAACGCCCGGCGCAAAAATTTTGATTAATGGTAAACCAGAGTGGTTAACGACATTACCGGAGGCAGATGGTATTCAATTGCCTTCTACGGCTTTAATGGGGTTAACAGAACGGCCTGTCCCGCAAGATAAGTTATTGGGGATTTCAACCCACACCCCAGTGGAAATGGCAAAAGCCATTGAACTGGGCGCGGATTTTCTATTACTTTCACCGGTGAAAAAAACCGCCTCCCATCCGGAGTTAGATGGGCTGGGGTGGCAAACCTTTGCTGATTACGTTGCCGATATCCCCGTGCCGGTTTATGCATTGGGCGGTATGAAACCACAAGATGTTGAAACCGCAAAACAATACGGTGGTCAGGGGATTTCGGCAATTTCTGGACTCTGGCCTGAACCCATTTAGTTTGGTCGGTGTAGGTGTTTAATGGATAGGAACTTTGCGCTTTACAAAATGGCGCTGATCGGGCGTGGTTAAAGTGCTGACATCAATTTGATAGTCTTTTAGGGCAGTATTCAGTACCTGCCAACGGGTATTGGGAACCGTCCAGTTGGTATGAAAATAGAGTCGTTGATGATTTTTTAAGGTAATGGCTTCATAGATCAATGTCATTTCTGGGTGTGCATCTGCCAGCTGTTGAAAGGCGTTATCGTCTAAGATATGCGCTGCATTGAGCTGGCTTTGTTCTAGCAGGGATTGGAAATCAGCCAGGGTTGCGCCTTGATCTCGCAGGGCTTTAATAATGGTGTAAGCCAATTCACTTCTGGGAACGATGGCTTCATAGCGATATCCATTTCGAATCACGGTGACTTGATAAGGCATAAACCCCTCCGATAACTTAACTGGACCCAATTGACACAAACGTCATTGAATTCCAGCATAGCATACTCGCCTTAAGCTTGCCTGAATCGACCCATTGAATTGGTCTTAACAAACGCTTAAGAAATTGTTAACAGTGGCTGAAGTTGGTTTTTAATTCGCGTAAGGGATTGAGAGGCATCAATGACGTGGTCAGCGATGGCAAGGCGTTCTGCTCGACTGGCTTGTTGCGCTAAAATTTGTGATACTTGTTGAAGACTGCAATGATCTCGATTCATCACGCGTTCGATTTGCATTGCGGGAGGTAGATCCAGCACGATCACCTCGTCAATAAAATCGGGCACACCTGTTTCAGCCAATAATGGAATTTCTATCACAACCAAAGGTTTTTTTTCAGCGGCAAACTGTGTCAGTTGGCGTTGTGTTTCGGCACGAATTTTTGGATGCAGAATCGCTTCCAGCTGACGCTTCGCTTGCGGGTCTGTGAAAATTCTGTCTCGTAATTTTGCGCGATCCAGTTGACCATTTGACTGCAAAATGTCTGTCCCAAAAAACTCGACAATTTCGGCCAGGCCTGGTTGTTTTGGCATCACTAATTGGCGTGCAATTTGGTCTGAATCAAGGGTTGCGATACCTTGTTGAGCAATCCATGAACAGATTGTGCTCTTGCCACTGCCGATACCACCTGTCAACGCCATCACTTTCATATGGGGTTCCCAAAATTATAATTTCCTTGACTGTAAAGTGTGTTGAGGAATCAGTCAAACCTTTTCAGTCAGGATTGTATAAAATGACCCCCAAATTGTAAGAGGTAACTAACCATGTGTGGTATTTGTGGTGAAGTTTATTGGGATGGGCAAACAGCTAATTCAGATCGAATCGGCAAAATGCTCACCCAACTTGAGTTGCGCGGTCCGGATGATCAGGGCGTTTGGTTACACGATCAAATTGGATTAGGGCATAGACGCTTATCAATTATTGATTTGTCAGCGGCGGGTCACCAACCAATGCTCGACCAAGAAATCAGTTTGGTGTTTAACGGTTGTATCTATAACTATCAAGCATTAAGAACCGAACTGATTGAATTGGGTCATGAGTTTCAATCGCATTCCGATACCGAAGTGATTATTAAAAGCTATCGGCAATGGGGGATGGAATGCGTTAGCCGGTTTGAAGGTATGTTTGCTTTCGCCATTTGGGATGACCATCAACAGCAGTTGTGTATCGCGCGCGACCGGTTTGGTATTAAGCCGCTTTATTATGCGCCGGTTGTAGGGGGTGTGCGCTTCGCCTCCAACACTCAAGCATTACTTGCCTCTGGCGGGATTGATACCCGCATCGATCCGGTCGGGTTACATCACCAATTTACCTTACATGGGGTGGTGCCCGCACCATCGACTTTGCTCAAAGGCATTCGCAAATTGGAACCCGGTCATTGGTTGATTGTGAATCCCGATGGACAGATGATTAAAAAAGCCTATTGGCAGTTGGCGGCGCAGCGTCCTACTGAGCAGGAAACCCCTCAAACGGAGCAGGAATGGGTTGATAAGGTTCATGAGTCACTTAAGCAAGCGGTGATGAAGCGCATGACGGCATCTGATGTGCCAGTGGGCGTGCTCTTATCCGGCGGGTTGGACTCCAGCTTAATTGTGGCGCTATTGGCTGAAGCCGGTGTGAAGGATTTACATACGTTTTCCATCGGCTTTGAAGATGTGCCAGAAGAAAAGGGCAGTGAGTTTGAGTATTCAGATCAGGTGGTGGCGCAATATCATACCCATCACCAAAAATATTTAGTGCCGAATGAAACGGTCTTACCGCGTTTGATTGAGGCGGTAGATGCCATGTCCGAACCGATGTTTGGACAGGATGCAATTGCCTTCTATCTGCTCTCTGAGCAGGTTTCGAAAGATGTCAAAGTGGTGATGTCCGGTCAAGGGGCGGATGAGGTATTTGGCGGTTATTTTTGGTATCCGCTAATGGCTGAAGCCGCTGAAAAGTTAGAGCTCAATGAGCCGCCGGTAAACGCCTTCGCACCTTATTATTTTGATCGCAGTCATGAAGAGTGGCTCGAGATGATTGCGCCGGAATACCATATTTCTGATGTGACAAGTGCCTTGATTAATGATCGTTTGTCTGAGGCGGATGCGGATTGCTATATCGATCAAGTCTTGCGTTTAGATGCAACGACCTTAATTGTCGATGACCCTGTTAAGCGGGTTGATAATATGACGATGGCTTGGAGTTTAGAAGCCCGTGTGCCTTTCTTGGACCATCAACTGGTTGAACTAGTGATGTCTGCGCCGCCAGAGCTCAAGCTAAAGGATTTTAAATACTTGCTCAAACGCATTGCCCGTGGTTTGGTGCCTGATAGCGTGATTGACCGTCCTAAGGGTTACTTTCCAATGCCCGCATTGAAATATGTGCGTGGCCCTTTTTATGACATGATGAAATCGGTGTTGACCAGTCCTCAGGCACAAGCAAGAGGGGTGTTTAACCCTGAGTATATTCAAAAATTATTGGATGATCCGGAAGCTGAAAGCAGCTTTACCGCGATAAAAGGTAGTAAGTTATGGCATGCGGCGTTATTAGAGCTTTGGTTGCAGCGCCATGTCGATCCCTATCAAACAGAAAATTGTGACAAGCCATCCATTTAATCAAAGGCTTTGTTATAATAACCAAGTTATTTAGTCGGGTATTCAGTCAGTGACCCGTTTGTTAGAAGATGTTAGGAGTTAAAAATGGAAAACCAAGAACAAGAAATTCTTGCCAAAATTCATGAGCAAGTGACTCAAAACCCAGTGGTTTTATATATGAAGGGAACACCGCAAATGCCATCTTGTGGTTTTTCGAGTCGCACCGCGGAAGCCTTGGTGCAAACGGGTGAGAAATTTGCTTTTGTCAATGTGATAGCGGATCCTGCGATTATGACATTCTTACCAAAATACCAGGATTGGCCGACCTTTCCCCAGCTTTATATTGATGGAGAGTTGCAAGGTGGCTGCGATATTACCTTGGAGCTTGCTGAATCGGGTGAATTGAAGCGTTTAATGGCCGAAGCCAATGCGAAGGTCGCTTCAGAAGACTAATCTTCGTAAAAAAACAGCGTAAAACTGGCCAGGCCTGGCCGTTTTACGATTTAGTTTAGCGCTATTAAGCCGATTTAGGTTCGATGGCCAGTGGCATCACTTCATGACGGGTTATTCCCAAATTGGGTTTGGCTTGACGTAGCTTAAAGTCCAGTAATCGGTCTTCAACGCCTTGCACTGAATCAATAATGGTGGCAGAGGTGTGAGACACTTCTTCAACCAAAGCGGCAGTATGTTGGGTGGTTTCGCTGATTTTTTTCAGGGAATGATTGACCTCGTGAATTCCTTGATTCTGATGTTTGAGTGACTCATTCATATTGACCATGAGTGCCGATATTTCGTCAATGGCTTCAGCATTATTTAAAAAGCTTTTACGGGTGAGTTCGCTGAGTTCGGTGCCTTTTTGTACTTTTTCAAGGCTTTGCTTGGTAATTTCTCTTATGTGACTTGCGGCTTCCGCAGACTTACTTGCAAGGCTTCTAACTTCGGTAGCGACTACGGCAAAGCCTTTGCCTGCTTCTCCTGCTCTAGCGGCTTCTACCGCAGCATTGAGTGCTAATAAATTGGTTTGAAAAGCAATGCTATCAATCACCTGGGTAAAGTCGGCAATTTGTTGACTGGCGTCTGAAATTTCATTAATGGAGTCGGCCATTTGATTGACAATGACCAGGCCTGATTCGGTTTCTGTTTTGGCCGACTGGCTTTTTTGATTAACAAAGCTGGCGTTTTCCAGTGAATGATTGACTTGTTCAATCATTTCATTCATATGGTTGATGGTGTTTTCAACGATCTCGGACTGTTGGTTAACTCGATGACTTAAATCCTGGTTGCCTGCACTGATTTCTCTGACACCATGAACTGCTTCGGAAGAGGCCGTTTTGACCTGCTGTAGCATATTGCTGACATGCTCAGCCATATCGTCCATATTGTTGCGCAATTCATTTAGCTTGCCTTTAAAGTGCTGGTTCATTTCTACGGAGAAATTGCCTTCTCGGAAGGCGGTCAGCGTGGTGGATTTCTGGTTAATCGCGGCTTCTAAATTATCCAGTGAATCATTCAAAAAGACCTTTAATTGCGCCATGTCTCCAGGCATTTCAAGCTCGATTCGTTCTGAGAACTTACCGTCCTTCATTGCCGCCATGACTTGTTCAACCGCCCCAATGGCATTACGCGGGGTTTGTATTGCGGCCTGCAAGCTCGCAATAACTTGGTGATAATCGCCGGTAAAGGTGGCGTCACTTTGTTCAAAAGAGAGGTTCCCTTCTTGTAACGCTTGGCTCATTTGCTGGATTGACTTCATCGTGAGCGCAATTTCATGGATGCTTTGATTGAAATGATTTTTAAGTTCATCAAAATCTCCTTGGTAGTCTTGCTCAATTTTTTGGTGAAAATGCCCTTCTGAAAGTGACTTTCCAGCCATCATCAGTTCACCAGTGATTTGACTGAAAGTGGTGATAAGTTGTTGGAGGCTGTGACTCATCTCAACCAACTCATTATTCCCTGTAATTGGCTGCCATTGATTGAGTCGACCCGATTTGGATATCTGTAATACATTTCTTTGAATTTGCTTGAGCGGCTGCACAATCGATGAAACGATGACGGAATTCAGTAGTAACATCAAAAGAATGGCGGCAACAATAATGGTGATTGCAATTTGGGTTTTCTGCTGTACCAAGAGGGTTAATTGGTCAATGAGTTCGATATTTTGTGTGTCAGAGTGGGTTGATAGTTGATGGATAATGCCATTGGCTTGTTGAATCAACGCAATTAAGGAGGCGTTGTTATCTGATGTGGTGGTCAAATAGTCTTTTATGTCAGAAAAAGATTCATAGTAGCCATCGCGACTTTGTTCAAGGAGGGACAAGGTGTCCATTAACATAAAGTTGCCAGATAGGTTGTCTAGCAGGGTAGAGATGGATTCATCGGCATTGTCACCCAAGCCCGTTTTATGAAAAGATTGATAAAAATCAATATTACTCGTTGAAATCATTTTGCCGAGTAATAGCTGTGAGGTATTGAGCCTTGCAATCAGGTCTTGTACCGCATCATTGACTTCCGGAAGTCCGTTTTCTTGAGCAAAGTTCAGCAATTCTTTACTGACGAGCGTTAAATCTTTGGCGGTCGGTTCTATGCCGTACTCTATGGTGTTTTTGGTTTCTGTTTTTAAGAAGACATTGGAATTGGTTGCTTTTTTATATTGGCGTAGTGCGACCTGTAGCTGTTCAATTAGTTGTTGGTGATTCTCAGATGTTAAAACGGTTTTCAAGGATTCGGCCTGGGTTTTTAAGGTATCGATTGCGGTATTAAATTTCTGATTCGAAGCCTGTGAAAGCGTCAGTAAATATTCATTGGAGAGTTGCGTTGTGTGTATCAGTGTTTGTTGAAATTGTGCAATTTTGGCAGTTTGTTCACTTTGAATGTTTTTAAGTTCATGAGATTGGTTCTCGACCTGTTTGAGCGAGGTCCAAGTGACATAAGACACGGCGGCTAAGAAGCTCATCGAAATCAGTAAATTGAGAAATAACCTTGATCGTATTGAAATGCTATTTAAAAAACGCATCTGGCTTCTTATCCTTTTGTTCTATAAACGGGCAGTTCAGTTTATAGAGCAAGTTTTAATTTAAGAAGACGGTTATATTAACGTTTTATGAAATATCGGTTTGTTTTGACAGAGGCCACTGATTGACAATCTTACAGAAAAGGTCGGCTGTTTTGAGAGTGTCATATTCTGCGGAATGGGCCTTGCTGTTGTCCCAGTCGATATCAGCGGATTTTGCAGCTTTTGCAAGCACGGTTTGGCCATAAGCAAGCCCAGCCAGTGAGACGGTATCGAAAGTGCTGAATTCATGAAAAGGAGACTTAAGCTTACAGCGCTCAGCAGCCGCTTTGACAAAGCTAAGATCAAAAAAAGCATTATGACCTACGAGAATCGCGCGCGTGCAATCGGTTGCTTTTAATTGTTTTTTGATGGGGTCAAAACACTTTTGGAGCGCTTCTTTTTCAGAAACCGCCATTCGAAATGGGTGAGTAGGGTCTTCGACGCCGATAAATTTTAAAGCACTGGGGTCGAGTTTTGATCCTTTGAAGGGAAGCACATTGGCTTGAATGACTTGGTCTTTTTCAAGTCGCCCTTGCGCAGTCATTTTAAGCGTGACAGCAGCGATTTCAATGAGCGCATGGTTTTGGGCATCAAAACCGGCCGTTTCGACATCAACAACGACAGGAAGAAAACCACGAAAACGATCTTTGATATGGGTAATAGGATTCATTTAGAGACTTTTTTGTAGGACTTTTGATTGTCTTTGGTTATTGTATAAAGCTTGTCGTTGGATGGGTAATTGTGTGGGGCTACATTCAATAAAACCATGTTCGATAAACCAATGATGGGTGTGGGTTGTTAATAGGAACAGGGTATCGATACCTGAGGATTGGGCTTTAGACTGAATGGCATCCAACAGCTCTTCTCCAAGTGATTGGCCTCGGTAATGTTGGTCTACTGCCAAGCAGGCAAGCTCAGCGTGTTGGTTATCGATTGGGAAGAGGGCTGCACAGCCGATAATATGCTGGTCGATTTCTAACACCAGATAGTGTTGGATTTCCAACTCAAGTGAAGCTTGGGTACGTGGTGTCAGGATGCCTTGTTCTTGCAGGGGTTGTATCAGATTCAAAATACCAGCCACATCTTCTAGTTGGGCTTGTCTCAGCTGGTGGTAGCGATCTGTATAAATGAGTGTGCCAAATCCATCTCGACTAAAGAGTTCTAAAAGGAGTGCACCAGGGCTGTTTTGCGGCATTAAGTGTATACGATTAATGGTTTGACCACTGTTGAGTGTACTTTCGAGTAGCCGGTGGGCCTGCGCTGGCATGGTCGACTGAGTGGTGATGGCTTTTGTTTGTTGCAAAGACAAGGATTTAGGGAGTGTCGATAAGGTTTCTTCAGGGGTAAAGATCATCAGTTTTTCGGCTGAAAGTGCCGATGCAATCGCAAAAGCTTGATCTAACGTATTTAGATTAAATACTTCCCCTGTCAATGAATATGCCAGTGGGGTGATCAGGGCAATTTGACCGCCAGCAAGCGTGTTTTCGATCGCCGAGTTGATTTTACGGAGCGTGCCAGTCTGCTGGAAATCAATGCCCTCAATAATGCCTTTGGGCTGGGCAATAACCCAATTACCGGAGACAACGGTGACGTGAGTTTTTTGTTCCGCACTGGCTAGGCAAAAAGCCGCCTCAACTTGTGCGCGAACACGGCCGATGATTTCCTGAAAATAGGGTAGATGCGCGTTTTCTGTAATTCGGGTACTGTGGTGGGTTTTCCATTCCAACCCATGGCGCTTGAGTGTGGCATCAATTTGTGGGCTAGCCCCTAACGTCAAAACCACTTTGATGCCAAGATTATGCAATAAAACCACGTCCTTGCACAGTTGTTGCAATGCTTTATGATTGGAAATGAATTCACCAGGCAAATAGATGACCAAGGTTTTATTGCGGTGCTGGGCAATATAAGGTGAAGCCTGACGCAAGTTATTGGTAAAATCTAATTCAGATTGATGCATAGATATGAGAAAATGTTTTAAATTAATAGCAGCAGTATAACAGCCTCTGTTTTAAATCTAAATATATCGTTTAACCTTTGATGAATTTATCTTATTGCAATCTTATTTGCTTTAATGGGGTTGACGGTCAAAACCGAGTTGTTAGATTAAGCGCTGCTTTCAGTCGAGTTACTAAGGAGAAATCATGCCAGCATATCGTTCCAAAACCAGTACACATGGCCGTAATATGGCCGGGGCACGCGCATTATGGCGGGCGACTGGAATGCAAACCGAAGATTTTGGTAAGCCGATTATTGCCATTGCGAATTCATTTACCCAGTTTGTGCCAGGTCATGTTCATTTAAAAGATATGGGGCAACTGGTGGCTAGAGTCGTTGAAGAGGCTGGCGGTGTTGCAAAAGAATTTAATACGATTGCAGTCGATGATGGGATTGCAATGGGGCATGATGGCATGTTGTACTCGTTACCTTCTCGGGATTTGATTGCAGATTCAGTGGAGTATATGGTGAATGCGCATTGTGCAGATGCCTTAATCTGTATTTCAAATTGTGACAAAATTACCCCAGGAATGATGATGGCCGCTATGCGTCTCAATATCCCCACCATTTTTGTATCCGGTGGACCGATGGAGTCTGGTAAGACGGTATTGGGAGGCGTTGATATTAAGTTGGACTTGGTCGATGCAATGGTGATGGCCGCAGATGATAGTTGCTCTGATGCCGATGTGGATGCGGTTGAAGTTTCTGCCTGTCCTACCTGTGGCTCTTGTTCCGGTATGTTTACTGCCAATTCAATGAACTGTCTGGCTGAAGCTTTGGGAATCGCCTTGCCGGGTAATGGTTCAACCCTTGCGACGCATGTCGATCGGCGCCATTTATTTGAAGAAGCTGGACGTCGTATTGTCGAGCTTGCCAAACGTTATTATGAACAAGATGATGTCACCGTATTACCGCGTTCTATTGCAACCTTCGAAGCCTTTGAGAATGCGATGTCCTTGGATGTTGCGATGGGGGGGTCAACCAATACGGTATTGCATTTATTGGCCATTGCTAAAGAAGCTGAAGTGTCTTTTACCATGGCGGATATGGATCACATTTCGCGTCGAGTACCTTGTTTAGTGAAAGTCGCACCGAATTCTAAGCAATATCATATGGAAGATGTACACCGTGCAGGCGGTATTATGCGTATTTTAGGCGAATTAGAGCGTGGTGGTTTATTGAATACGGAAGTGCATACCGTTCATGCGTCAACCATGGCGGCGGCAATTGACCTTTGGGATATTAGTCGAACAGACGATAAAGCGGTCGAAACTTTTTTTAAGGCGGCACCAGGCAATGTTAGAACCACGGAAGCCTTTAGTCAGGACAAGCGTTGGAAAACGCTAGATGAAGATGACGAAAATGGCTGTATTCGCAGTATTGAACATGCTTATACCAAAGAAGGTGGCTTAGCCGTGTTGTACGGAAATATTGCGTTGGATGGTTGTATCGTTAAAACGGCCGGGGTGGATGAATCCATCTTTAAGTTTGCAGGACCGGCAAAGATTTACGAAAGTCAGGATGCTGCGGTAGAAGCGATTTTAAATGATGATGTGAAATCGGGTGATGTGGTTTTGATTCGTTACGAAGGGCCTAAAGGTGGACCCGGTATGCAAGAAATGCTTTACCCGACCAGTTACTTAAAGTCTAAAGGGCTTGGAAAGGAATGTGCCTTATTAACTGATGGACGTTTCTCGGGTGGCACCTCAGGGTTGTCTATCGGTCACTGTTCTCCCGAAGCGGCAGAAGGCGGAAATATTGCGCTGGTTGAGGAAGGCGATGTGATTGAAATAGATATTCCGAATCGTTCAATTCAGGTTAAACTGACGGATGAACAGTTAGCTGAAAGACGTCAGGCAATGGTGGCAAAAGGTCACTTTGCATGGAAGCCTGCCCAACCCAGAGCCAGAAAGGTCAGTGCTGCACTCAGAGCTTATGCAGCCATGACAACCAGTGCAGCATTTGGTGCCGTTCGGAATGTCGAACAGGTAGAGCACCTAAACCATTCTAAATAAAAGGAAGATTAGCGATATGTTTGCTGATCAACTCACTTCTGAGCAAAGGCAGGTTGTTTTCGATTTAGCCGTCATGCTTGCCCATGCTGACCATGATGTGTCTGAAGAAGAGCAGCAGTATCTTCGAAATTTTAGTGATGCATTTGGTATTGAATATGATTTAGATAAATCGGACATCAATATCAACAATGCGCTGATGGCCTTTACGACGCGTAAGGATAAGATTATTTTGTTACAAGAACTGGTCAAACTTTCCTATAAAGATGGGCATTTTGGGCATGAGGAGCAAGAAAACGTGTTTATGATTGCGCAAAAAATTGGTTTGAATGATCCTGAGCTACTAATGCGTATTGAAACCTGGGTGAGAGAAGGGGTTAACTGGATTTATGAAGGTGAGGAAATGCTTGAATCCTAACTTTGGGGAGAAAAGGCCCAAAAAATAACCAGGCCTGGGCATTTTTTGACGGAATTGGAACCTATAAAAAAACCTGCAAATGAGGCTGTGTGAAAACACATTTTGCGCGGCTTCTTAAGACAGTCTCAATTTAGGGTTTTTCCCCAACTTCAATGCCTATTTCATAGATCGCAATGATTATCCTAACCTATTATCGGGTTGTTTTACGTTTCTCACCGATCAAGACAGCCTGAAGTATTACTTTTTGGCGCTACTTGGCTACTAATAACATCATTTTTTCCATCCCAAGAACATTCATTGCTCGCTGAAGGTTATGCGCCATCACCGCCATGCCTATTTCGCAAGAAGCCGCCTCTAAACCCCAACTGCGTAATCGACCATGATCGAGCATCAATTTGAGTCTGGCGAATACTGGTTCAACAGTTCCCATGCGCTTTTTCATATGTTCTTTGGTTGTGCGTTGTTTTGTTTGTTCAAAAGCCTGCTCGTTAAAGTGACGGCTAATCCAACGGGCATTGGATTTTGTGCAGTTGTTTTTTAAGCTGCAGTTGGCGCATGCTTCTGTGGTGTAAAGATGCATTCTATTTTTGGTGTGGATTGTTTTGTGTGTGAGTAGTTCTCCTGCCGGACAACGAAAAGCATCCTGTTCTGGCAGATAGGTGAAGTGCGATTTTTGGTAGTAGTCACCTTGATTGTTAATCGCTCTATTGAGCGGTACAAAGGGTGTTATTTGCACATCTAGACATTGTTGTAATTGTTCGCCATTGGAGTAACCTGCATCGGCTAAGAGGTTGAGGTTTTCTTTTTCTAAGGTTTCTTTGGCCTGTAAGCCCATGGGAAGTAGTTGAGTCTGATCTGTTGCGTCTTGGGTGAGCTCTGAGATCACTATCATTTGATGGCATTCATCTACGACATTTTGTAGGTTGTAGCCCGATATGATGCCTTGTCTACCTGAGCGCATGAGCTTGGCTTGTGGCTCTGTTTGGTGTTGTTGGCTTTGACCTGCGACTTTCATTTCTTGTTGTTTGGCTTGAACTTCTGTTTTCTTTTGTTTGAGTTGTTCGAGAATCGCTTGGATCTGCTCTGTTGTGGGGGGTGCATCTTGGGTTTGTTGATTGTCATTTTCGTCAAGCTGACTCATGTAGTCGTCAATTTTCTGATCGAGTCGTTCTAGACGCTTGTCGAGTTGTTTTTGGGTGATCACTTGATCTTTGCTACCTGCGCCATGAATCTTTGAACCATCCAGTGCGACTGTTTCTCCTGAGATAAGCTCGGCACCTTGACACAGTTTGACGAACTGACGATTGGCTTGTTTTATCGCTTTTGCATTTTCTCGTCTAAAATCACAGAGCGTTTTGAAATCGGGTGTTAAACCTTTGAGTAGCCAGATCAGTTCTAAGTTGCGGTGTGTTTCTTTTTCTAAACGACGCGATGAGGTGATTTGATTGAAGTAGCCATATAGAAAACATTTGAGTAAATCTGATGGACTATAGGGTTTTCTGCCCGTGCGCTTTGTGATTGATTTTGTAAACCCTAGGCCTGATATGTCTAAATGCTCAGCAAAGGCGTCTAGGACGCGGACTAGGTGGTTTTCTGGGATATAGTCTTCGACTGTGGGTGGTAGAAGTGATGCTTGTTGGCGGTTTGTGCCTTGTATGTGTCGCATAAAAAAGCCCCATCAAATTTGGTGGGGCTATTTTCTCACATTAGGATTGTGTTTTCACACACTCTCAAAAGGTGCTTTTTTTTATGGGCAATTTCTAAGTTAAATCAAGAAACCATATTGCCCATTTCGCTATTCCAAAAGCTACCGAAAATCAGACTAAAGAAAATGCCGGTGGCAAAAACGATATACCAATAACGTCTCATTTTATTCTCCGTTTCAATGGCTTCTGCTGTAACGGTTTGTTCATCCGGACGATCTTTAAAGAAAATAATCATAAAGCCAATCGCGGAAATAAATCCGGCAATGTTGGCCAAATAATGAATCCCCGTTACCATAGAAGCGATTCCTAGGGTTAGGATGATTAAATAAGTGATTAATATATTTTTCATAAAGTAAATCTCAGTTTTTTTAAAATGAATGGCTAATGTCAGTGCGAATTATTCTAGTCGTTTGGAGGGAGAAAATGTTGAAATTATGTTTTTTTGTACCTGAAAGTCATTTGGAAAGTGTCAAAGAGGCTGTTTTTTCCAAAGGGGCAGGCAAAATTGGCCAATATGACCAATGTTGCTGGCAAGTTAAAGGCATGGGGCAGTTTCGGCCTTTAAAAGGCAGTCAACCTTATTTAGGGCAAGCTGATTGCTTGGAAGTTGTTGAAGAATACCGAGTTGAAATGGTTTTGGAAAAAAAGGTCTTGAAGGCGGTGATTAAGGCTTTAAAAGACAGTCATCCTTATGAAGAACCCGCATTTGAGGTGTTTGAAATGGTTAAATGGGAAAATGAAGTGCATTCGTAAAATTTGGCGGTATAAAAGCGAATTAAATAGTACTATTTGGTAATATAAATTTATTAAATTACTAACGATAGAATATTTGTTAAACTGCAATCTAGTTAATTTTTTAACTAATCCTCCTATTTGGTATTCAGTTTGTAATACGGCCCCAACACTTTTAATTCAGTGCTGGGGCTTTTTTATTGCACGATTCAATATTATCTAATCTTTCGCTTTTGCCGTTTTGTTAACTTTGAGTAGGTGTAAAGTAAAGATTAATGTTTCATTAGGTCCAATCACTTTCCCCGCACCTTGAGAACCGTAAGCTAAAGCCGGTGGGATAAAAATTTCCCATTTAGCACCGGGTTTCATCTGTTTTAACGCTTCACGCCAACCCTGAATGACATCGGTCATTTTGAATTCGAGTGGGGTGCCACGATTATAAGAACTGTCAAATTCGGTACCGTCAATGAGGGTGCCACGATAATGTGCAACCAGCTTATCATCCTCAGTTGGCGCTGTGCCTTTTCCAGGAAGAATGACTTTGTATTGTAAGCCGGATGGCATCACCTTAACGCCTTCTTTGTTTTTGTTTTCGGTTAAAAAGGCTTGTCCTTGTTGTGCGTTAACCTCAGCCAATTTTTTACGTTGCTCGGCTTGTTTTGCCATCACTTTCTGTTTAATGGCTTCGACGGCGTCCTTCATTTGTTGTTGTGATAACTGCAAATCACGCCCTGCAAAGGAATCTTTCATCCCAGCCGTTAAGGCAGGAATGTCAATCTCAACGCCTTGCTGCCGAAAGTTGTTTGCCAAATCAGCCCCGAGTGCGTAGCTGGCTTTTTGCTCATTTGTTTTGAGGTCGGTGTTGTCGGCAAAAGCCATGGTGGTGAAACAGCTGCCAATTAAAACAGCACAAAGTTTTTTATTCATAGAAATTCTCAAATGATAGTGAGTGGAATCCATTAAAAATGACCAGGCCTGGTCATTTTTAATGCGTGATTAAGCTCGTTTAAGCGTTAGATTCTAGATGGTCTAAATATTTTTCAGCATCAAGTGCGGCCATGCAACCTGCTCCGGAGGAGGTGATCGCCTGCTTATAGACTTGATCCATAACATCTCCGGCAGCGAATACACCTGGAATGGAGGTTTGGGTCGCATTCCCTTTTAACCCGCTTTGTACCTTGACATAGCCGTGATCCATATCCAATTGACCTTCAAAAATTCCGGTATTGGGAGAGTGGCCTATCGCAATGAACACGCCAGCGACATCAATTTCTTTTGTCGAGCCTGTTTCATTGTTTTTGATGCGTAAGCCAGTGACGCCCATTTTATCACCTAGCACTTCTTCCAGCTGGCTGTTGAATTCAATATTGATATTGCCATTTTCCGCTTTATCCGCGATTTGTTTTGCTAGGATTTTTTCAGAGCTGAAACTGTCACGGCGATGGATAATGGTGACTTCAGACGCAATGTTTGATAAGTAAAGCGCTTCTTCAACGGCCGTATTCCCGCCGCCAATAACGGCTACTTTTTGGTTGCGATAAAAGAAGCCATCGCAGGTGGCGCAGGCAGAAACCCCTTTCCCTTTAAAGGCTTCTTCAGAGTCGAGGCCTAAATATTTTGCAGAAGCGCCCGTAGCAATAATTAACGCATCACAAGTATATTCACCTGAGTCGCCAATGAGTTTAAAAGGACGCTGTTGAAGGTCTGCCGTATGGATATGATCAAATAAAATTTCGGTGCCAAAGCGTTCGGCATGTTTTTGCATTCTGACCATAAGATCAGGCCCAGTTAAGCCTTCTACATCGCCAGGCCAATTATCAACTTCAGTGGTGGTGGTTAACTGGCCACCTTGTTGCATCCCCGTAATGATAACAGGGTTTAGATTGGCACGGGCAGCGTATACCGCAGCGGTATAACCCGCCGGGCCTGATCCTAAGATTAGAAGTTTACAATGCTTGTTTGACATAAATGGGTTCCTTTATAATAGGTCGAAATTTAGAGCATTTAACGGAAGTTCTTTGGTGTATGATCTTATATGAAATTGGTATCAATTGTGTCAATGATTAAAAATAATCGACAACCATCCCTCGAACTCGACGCAAATTAATATGCTAAAATTCTAGCAATTTTCTTGCAGTTGTACAGTTTAATTTCAGTCAGCTTAATGCCAGCTTAATTTTATCTTTTTTTTGAATCTGCCCGTAAAGGTTTATGGTTATTTATGTCTTTTAAAACTGCGAAGCCGTCGGCATCTACATCACTAGAATCAGGGGCGCCTGAAAAGCGCCAATATGATTGGATTGTTAAAGATGCTATTTTGTTGATTTGCATAGGGCTTTCAATCTTTTTATTTGTGGTTTTATTCAGCTATGATCCAGCTGATCCTGGGTTTGAAACGGTTGGAAAAGGTCAACAGCCTCAAAATTATGGTGGTGCAACGGGTGCATGGTTGTCTTCGTTTGTGCTGTATGTGTTTGGGGTTTTCGGTTTCTTGATTCCTTTCGGCTTACTGTTTGCCGGAATTGTCACCCTCAAAATCCGGGATCAAGCTCGGTTGGATTTATTGCATTTTGGTCTCAGTTTGCTAGGTTTGATACTGGTCATCTTGTCCGGTGCTGGCTTAGCCGCTTTATATCTGGAGCCTAACCAGACGTTTATTCAGCTACCCTATTCCGGGGGCGGGGTCGTCGGTTATGAATTGAGTCAGTCTTTAGTGAATGCGGTAGACCTCTTGGGAGCGACCTTAGTTTTGCTTGTCCTCTTTGCGTTGGCATTTAGTTTAATGACCAGCTTTTCCTGGTTGACCATTATGGATGCGACAGGCATGGTGCTTTGTCATTTGTTTGATCAGCTGATGCAGGGTGGGCGCAAGCTTCAGCCCAAATTGTCAAAGTTAAAGCTTAAAAAGTCAGCGCAGCTTGTAGACGCTCCAGCAAAACACAATAAGCCAGCCATTGAAGACCAAGGACAAAACCGAGTCGCCACTCAGCAAGCTGAAGAGAAAACCCAAAAAGAACCGAAAATTCTCAGTACGCTTGCTAACAAAATCAAACCGAAGAAAGTCAAGCCAGAACCCGGTAATAAGTCAGAACCCAAAATTGGTGATGCTGTTGAAACCTTGCAAATCGATAGTAAAACGTCTCAGTCGAAAGAGGGGGAGGTTGCTCACTCGGTTAAGGTCGGCAAAAAAGAGGTTTCAACCGGGCAGCCGCCAGTGGTTAACTCGGGAGAACTGCCCAGTGTTGAATTATTAGCGCCGGTTCCAGAGTATGATGAAGGCTTTTCAGAAGACGAATTAACCGCATTGTCACTCCTGTTGGAACAGCGACTTAAAGAATTTGGCGTAACCGTCAAGGTTGAAGCGGTTCAGCCGGGTCCCGTGGTGACTCGGTTTGAAGTACTGCCTGCGCCTGGCGTAAAGGTAAGTCAAATCAATAACCTATCTAAAGACCTTGCCAGAGTGCTTTCGGTCAAGTCGGTGCGAGTGGTTGATATTATTCCGGGTAAATCGGTGGTAGGGATTGAGATTCCCAATGAGGAACGGGAAGTGGTGAGTTTTAGAGAAGTGATTTCCTCTTCAGAGTTTCAACACTCAAAATCTCCGTTATCAGTCGCGCTGGGCAAAGATATTGCCGGAAAAACGGTGATTGCCGATATTGGCAAAATGCCGCATTTATTGGTGGCGGGCACCACCGGTTCGGGTAAATCGGTGGGCGTTAATAGCATGATTTTGAGTTTGCTTTATAAAAGCACGCCAGAAGAAGTGCGCCTGATTATGGTTGACCCTAAAATGTTGGAATTGTCGATCTATGAAGACATTCCCCATTTGTTGACCCCCGTGGTTACCGATATGTCCGAAGCAGCAAACGCGTTGCGTTGGTGTGTGTTTGAGATGGATCGACGTTATCAACTGATGGCAAAACTAGGGGTTCGTAATATCGCTGGCTATAACGCTAAAGTCAAAGGGGCGATTGACAAAGGGGAGCCCATTACCGATCCACTTTATCAGCAACCGGCTAATTTTGGCCATGAGATGTCTGAACCACCGCCAACCTTAGAACCCTTGCCCTATATCGTGGTGGTGGTTGATGAATTTGCCGATATGATTATGGTGGTCGGTAAAGAAGTTGAACAACTGATTGCCCGTATTGCGCAAAAAGCGAGGGCGGCCGGTATTCACCTGATTTTAGCCACGCAACGTCCGTCAGTGAATGTCATTACCGGCTTGATAAAAGCCAATATTCCCACGCGGATTTCCTTTATGGTGAATACCAAAATTGATTCTAGAACCATTCTGGATCAGGGAGGCGCCGAGCAGCTACTCGGTATGGGGGATATGCTCTTTATGCCGCCGGGTACCGGTTCACCTAAGCGTGTTCATGGTGCCTTTATGTCTGATGAAGAAGTCCATTCAGTGGTGAGTTTTGTCAAATCACAAGGTGAACCGCAATATCTTGAAAGTGTGACCCAAGCGAATCAGGCCGATAAGGCCAATAATACTCTTGAAGAAGATGCTGAACAGGATTTACTTTATGATCAAATCGTTGCATTTGTGATTGAAAATCAACGGGTGTCAGTTTCTTTAGTGCAGCGTCAGTTTAAAATTGGCTATAACCGAGCTGCCCGAATTGTTGAAGCGATGGAAGCGGCTGGCGTTGTATCGCCCATGAAGGCCAATGGTAATCGTGATGTGCTTGCCAAAAAGCTGGCAGACGACTGACATTTAATTTCTCAAATAAAAAAAGGAAAGCAATTGATTCCCTTACGTAAGTTATTTTTGACCGCCTGTATCTGGGCGATGAGCTTACCGGCAATGAGTGCCAAGGCTGACTTAGCCGATTTAACGCAGTTTGTGAATAATTTGCAAACCTTTCGAGCCAACTTTGAGCAGGTACAACCGGACGAAACTCTTTTTCAGAAAAACCGTGCCAATGGCTATTTTGTACTGCAACGACCGGGTCATTTGCGCTGGGTTTATGAAGCGCCTGAACCGCAACAAATAGTGTCGGATGGTGTGAATGTTTGGGTGTACGATGAAGAACTGGATCAGGTGACCGTGCAGTCGCTCAATCGTGTTGAGGCCGATTTTCCACTGAGTTGGTTGCTTTACCGAGAGCCTTTATCGGAACGGTTTAATATTTTAGCGGGTGAAAAAAAAGCAGGCGTGAGTTGGTATAACCTACAACCCAAACAAGGGACTTTCTTTCAGAGCCTCGAAGTGGCGATTAAAGGGGGGCAATTGGTACAAATTTGGATGTATCAAAATGCCGATAATGTTACCAAAGTCGCTTTTAATAATATTGCCCAAAATGAACCTGTCCAGCCTGAACAATTCCAGTTTACACCACCGAAAGGGGTGGATGTGATTGGTCAAGTTCAGCCTTAGGTGTTTAGCGCGTTATGACCGAAATCAAGGCGTATCAACCTCTGTCGGACCGTTTGAGACCGCAAACCCTTGAAGATTTTGTCGGTCAAACACATCTGTTGGGCGAAAAACGTGCCTTATCGAAATTGTTTGCTTCAAAACGGTTGCACTCGATGATTTTTTGGGGGCCACCGGGAACGGGAAAAACAACGTTGGCTCGCCTCATTGCCAAGCAATCCGATTTACAATTTTTAAGCCTGTCTGCCGTATTAGATGGGGTAAAAGAAGTGCGAGCGGCAGTCGAACAAGCCAAGTTGCATCGACAGCAATTCCAGCAAGGCAGCGTTCTGTTTGTTGATGAAGTACATCGGTTTAATAAAGCGCAGCAGGATGCTTTTTTGCCCTATGTGGAAGATGGCACTTTTATTTTTATCGGTGCGACCACCGAAAATCCATCCTTTGAGCTTAATAACGCTTTGCTTTCTCGAGCGCGTGTCTATGTATTACGGGATTTGGATTCAGATGACTTAGAAAAAGTATTGCAACGTGGCCTGACATTATTAAGCGACGATCAGCAAACGGAAATTACCATTGAAGCGGATGCGAAGGCCGCACTGATTCAGTATGCCGATGGTGATGCGCGGCGGTTATTAAATGTGTTAGAACAGGTCGTTGATTTTATTGAAACGTCTGAAAACCAACCAGGCCTGGCCGTTTTAACATTGGAAAATTGTAAGGAAGTGATTCAAGGCGGCATGCGTCGTTTTGACAAGGGTGGCGAAGCTTTTTATGATCAGATTTCGGCGCTCCATAAGTCAGTGAGAGGTTCGGATGCCAATGCGGCTTTGTATTGGTTGACTCGCATGCTGGACGGTGGTGTTGACGCACGTTATTTGGCTCGACGTCTGATTCGAATGGCCAGTGAAGAGATTGGCAATGCCGACTTAAA
This sequence comes from Hydrogenovibrio sp., assembly GCA_965658885.1. Lineage (GTDB taxonomy): Bacteria > Pseudomonadota > Gammaproteobacteria > Thiomicrospirales > Thiomicrospiraceae > Hydrogenovibrio. Next base: position 2,455 of record CBFHUY010000005.1, on the reverse strand, counting down.
AGCCTTGCAAGTTGCGGTGAATGCAGCTGAAGCTTATGAACGGCTTGGCTCTCCAGAAGGGGACCTAGCCTTAGCGCAGGCTGCGGTTTATTTAGCGGTGGCACCCAAGTCCAATGCGGTTTATATGGCTTATAAAGCAGCCTTAAAAGATGTCAAATTGCAAGGAACCGAAGATGTGCCTTTACATTTACGTAATGCGCCCACTAAATTAATGGCGGGACTGGGGTATGGTGAAGGTTATCGCTATGCGCATGATGAGCCGGAAGCTTATGCGGCAGGGGAATGTTACTTCCCTGAGGAAATGCCAGTTCGTGAATATTATCAACCCGTTAACCGAGGTTTAGAAATAAAAATTTCTGAAAAAATGCAACGGTTAAAAGCGATGGATGCCAACGCAATTTATAAACGGCGTGTGGATGATTGACCCCAATAGAGAGGAAACCCTTTGATGCAAACATTTCATTTCGCGCAATTGATGGCCGTTGGTATTGGTGGTTTTTTTGGGGCGATGAGCCGCTTTTGGTTATCTAACCAAATGTATGTTTGGTTGGGCCGAGACTTTGTTTGGGGCACCTTAACCGTCAATGCGTTAGGGTCATTTTTAATTGGATTCTTGACGATTTTATTGATTGATAAGGTTCATTTGACCATCGAGTGGCGAGCATTACTCATTGTCGGATTTTTAGGTGCTTTCACTACTTTTTCGACCTTCGCATTTGAAACCGTGATGTATTTTCAGCAAGGCCTGTTTGAAAAAGCGTTGGTCAATATCGCAGGTAATGTGGTGTTGTGTTTAGCGATGGTTTGGTTGGGGTTATGGATCGGACGCCAGTTTGTTTTTGCACCCTCTTAGATGGGTTGCAATTTGAATTGTTCGAAACACAGTTCATATTGAAATGTATTTTATAGATGGTTTTTTTACCGAGGAAATGAAAAATGTCCGATAATGACAGTTTATTGACGACCCCGTTAAATGCGTTGCATCTCGCAGCCGGTGCTAAAATGGTTCCGTTTGCAGGCTACTCAATGCCCGTTCAATATCCAATGGGGATTTTGAAAGAGCACCAACATACCCGCCAAAAGGCGGGCTTGTTTGATGTGTCCCACATGGGACAAATTCGACTCATTGGCGATAAGGCACCCGAAGCGCTGGAAAAATTGGTTCCCGTGGATATTTTGGATTTGCCATTATTTAAGCAACGCTATGCTTTATTCACCAATGCAGAAGGCGGTGTGCTCGATGATCTAATGGTGACGCGTATTGAGTCTGGTTTGTTTTTAGTGGTCAATGCCGCTTGTAAGCAACAAGATATTGCCCATTTGCAACAACATTTGGCCGATGCGTGTGAAATTGACGTGCTTGAGGATCGTGCTTTATTGGCCTTGCAAGGGCCTGCTGCGAAAACCGTCATGGCAAAACTGGCACCCGCCAGTACCGAAATGGTCTTTATGACGGCGAAAGATCTCTCGATTGATGGTATTGACTGTTTTGTCACTCGATCCGGCTATACAGGAGAAGATGGGTTTGAAGTTTCGGTTGCGGCTGATCAGGCGGAGGCCTTGGCTGAAAAGCTATTGGCAGAAGACGATGTTGAGTGGATTGGATTAGGCGCGCGGGATTCTTTGCGTTTGGAAGCGGGGCTGTGTTTGTATGGGCATGAATTGGCAACCGATATTTCGCCAGTTGAGGCGAAATTGAATTGGGCTTTATCCCCTGCACGCAGAGCAACAGGAAGCAGGCCTGGTGGTTATTTAGGCGCTGAGACGATTCTACAGCAACTTGATGCGGGCGTATCGCGTTACCGAGTGGGGATTCAGCCAGAAGGTAAAATGCCGGTTAGGGATGGCGCCACTTTAATGAATGCGGCTGGAGAAATGCTTGGCGTGGTTACCAGTGGCGGATTTAGCCCAACTTTAAATAAACCGATTGCAATAGGGCTGGTAGATGCCAATGTTTCCGACATTGGCACAGAGCTGTTTGCTAAAGTGCGCAATAAATCAGTTCCGGTGAAGGTGGTTGCTTTGCCTTTTGTTAAACAAAATTATTATCGTGGATAATGGATAAAATTTTTGGGTCGACTGGATTCAGGTCGACACCATTTTTAAAGATCAGTTGAGGATAAAGAAATGAGTGACATTAAATATACAGAAGACCATGAGTGGATTGAAGTGCATGGTGATGGGACAGCAACCATTGGGATTACCGATTTTGCTCAAGATCAATTAGGTGATTTGGTTTATATCGAAATTCCAGAGGTGGGCAGCGAAATTGTCAAAGGCGAAGATGTGTCCGTGATTGAGTCGGTCAAAGCCGCCTCAGATTTAATTGCCCCGGTTTCCGGAACCATTATTGATGTCAATACAGCATTAGAAGACGAACCGGAAAAGGTCAATGATGATCCGATGGGTGCAGGCTGGTTTATTAAAGTTGAAATGTCGGATGTCAGCGAATTAG
>CBFHUY010000004.1:0-32973 GCA_965658885.1 Hydrogenovibrio sp. | reverse complement strand
CAAGAAAGGCCTGCAAAAAACAGCACAAATAATCCGCTCATAGCGATTAGGATCGAGGTACCAAGATCGGGTTGAATAATAATGAGGCCTGCCGTTAAGCCAACAAGGCCAATACCGATGAGCATTTTTTTGGAAGGCGGCGGGAAGGTGTCATGTGCGAAAAGCCATGCGACCATCATCGGGAGTGCCAGTTTCATAATTTCAGACGGTTGGAATCGCACTACGCCCAAATCTAACCAACGTTGAGCCCCTTTTCCCATTTCACCAAACAGAATAACGCTGATTAACATAAGGGTGCCGATTAAAAAAATCCAAGGGGTGTAAACTCGCATAATATTGGGTGGAATTTGAGCAAAAAATAGCATTAAGGCAAAGGCGAATCCAACACGGGTTAAATGACGAATTAAAACATTTAAGTCGCTACCAGAGGCACTATAGACGATTAAGGAACCGGTGATAATGAGTAAAAAAATGCCCAATAGTAGCCAACTGTCAAGGTGCATTGAAAACCAGATTCCCTTCTTTTGGCGATAAACATTTTCTCGTTGTGGCAAATCAATCTTCATTGGCGAGTTCTTCTAAATAGTATTTAGCAATCTTCATCGCAACTGGCGCTGCTTTGGTCGTGGAGTTTTCAATAATGACACTGATAGCCATTTTGGGCTTATCAACGGGCGCAAAACCAATAAATAATGAGTGATCCCTTAGATTCTTGGTGATTTCATCTTCATTGTATTCGCCCTCATTCAAACTGAAAACTTGTGCAGTTCCCGTTTTGCCTGCCATTTTAAATGACAGGCCTCTTGCATAAGCATGTGCGGTTCCGTGAATGGTATGAACTGTGTCCTCCATGGCTTGAATGACCCTATCCCAGTTTTGGGTTTTCTCAATGGCAATTTTTTTGATGATGGATGTGGGCGCGTTTTTTAATAGCCTTGGTTGGATGATTTCCCCTCGGTTTGCCAAGATCGATGTGGCTTTTGCGAGTTGTAATGGAGTCGCTAAAAAGAAGCCCTGACCAATACTGGTGATAATGGTTTCGCCATTGTACCAATCATCATTTTTGACGTTCCTTTTCCAACTGCGAGAGGGCAGAATGCCAGTGGATTCATTTTGTAAATCCACTTTCGTGGTATGTCCAAAACCAAAGGGGGTAAGTGAGCTGTGAATAAGATCAATCCCCATATCTAAACTCAATTTATAGAAGTAGGTGTCGCACGATTCAACAATGGCTTTGCGCATATCGACCAGGCCATGTCCGCGCCGTTTCCAGTCGCGATATCGATGATCTTGATACTCTAAAAAACCAGGGTCATGGATTTCGGTATTGGGCGAAATAATGTCATTTTCGATTGCCGCGAGAGCGATAAATGGCTTAACGGTTGATCCGGGGGGATATTGACCATTAATCACTCGATTAATAAGGGGACGTTTAGGGTTATTAAGTAATGCTTGGTAATTTTTTTGACTAATACCATCGACAAATAAATTGGGGTCATAGGCTGGTGAGCTTACAAAAGCCAAAATTTCTCCGGTTTCGGGTTCAGTAACCACTACAGCGGCTTTTTTTCCATCCAGTAAGGTTTCGATAAAGCGTTGTAAGCGAATGTCCAAGGTTAATTGAATATCTTTGCCAGGCGTGGCTGGGATGGTTTCCAGTTTACGAATGACTCTGCCACGGGCATTGGTTTCAATTTGTTGAATTCCAGGTTGACCATGTAACAAAGGTTCATAGTATTTTTCAATACCGAGCTTACCAATGACATCCGTTCCTGCGTAGCTTGATTCTTCCAGCTGCTCGTACTCGCTTTGGTTGATTTTGCCAACATAGCCTAATACATGAGCGGCACTGTCTTTAAAAGGGTAAGTCCGTTTGAGTTTGGCGACCAGCGTCATTCCTGGGAATTGATAGCTATGGGCGGCAAAACGAGCGGCTTCTTGCTCAGATAGTGTGTAAGGCAAATAGAGTTGGCGATAGCGACTGGAAGCATTAAGTCGATCATAGAATTTTGATAACCGTTCTTCGCTTAGGTTGGGAAAAAGTGCTTGTAAATCAATAAAGCTTTTATTTAAGTTTTCCATTTTGTCTTTAGAAAACTTGAGGGTAAAGATGGGCTGGTTATCAGCTAAAAGAGCATGGTTTCGGTCGTAAATACGGCCTCTAACCGGAGGGAGGGGTTCGACTGAAATACGGTTACCTTCGGCCATAGATTGGTAATGATTATAACCAATCCATTGTAGATAGGTCATTCGGCCTAGCAGGATTAATAATAATAAAATACAAAAGGCTAAAGCAAAATATATTCGACTTCTAAATAACTGTTTTTGAAAGTATATTTCACCTTCTGTTTGGTATCGGTGTTTGTTTTTCATGGATTAGTTGAAAACAGTTTTATGCGTTAAACGGTTTAGTGTGAGGGTTAACAGTGGCCAAATAAAGATGGCTACGACGGGCTCAAGCCAATAATAGTAAGGCGCATTGCCAAAAAGTTTGGGTGCAAAGATAAACCAACTCATGACTTGGAATACCAGTATATAGCTTCCAATGATAATCGACTGCTGCCAAAGCGGGTAGCTTTTAAAGCGCAGTCGAGAACGTAACATTAAAAATGTCGTCGTTAAAAAAATCAGACTATGCGAGCCTAAAGGGGTGTTTAAAGCGGTATCAAAAGCCAATCCGAGTATGAAGGCCGAAAATAAATGACTTTTGTAAAGGATTTGAGTCGTCCAGAAAAAGAGCGTCAGCAGAGTGAGTGACGGCATGAATTGAATATCAAAGCTAAGTACCATCATGTTGTCGATGACAATCGCTGTCAAATAGCTCAAAAAAAATAGCCACTTGATGTCGTGAATTTGAAGTGAAAATACCTTTTCAGTCATGTTCCGCTTCCTGTCTAGGGGAGAGAATGAGAACCTTCTGTGAGCGGGTTAAGTCCGCTATGGGTTCGGCACTAATTTTATAATAGGGCTCGCCGCTTAAAGATTCCACCTTTGAAATGGTTGCAACAGGGCGTCCTTCCGGAAAAATTTCACCCAGGCCTGAGGTTTCCAAAATATCGCCCACCTTGATTGAACTGGAAGAAGGAATAAATAGCAACGAAAGTTGCTCGTGGCCAATGCCATTCAGAATGCCTCTTTGACCAGTGCGCTGTATTCGGACGGGGACTTGTATTTCTGGGTCAGTGATGAGCTGGACACGACAAGAAGAAGGCGTTAGGGATGTAATTTGGCCAATCAACCCTTTGGCATCTATTACGCTTTGGTTAAGCTGGATGTTGTCCAGCGCGCCTTTGTTTAAAATAACATACTGGGCAAAAGGGGTTTGGCTATAGGCGATCACGGATGCAATTTGAACATCCGTTGATTTAAACTGACTGGCCGTTCCCAGTAGCCTATTTAACCGTTCGACCTCCAGCTGCAGTTTTTTCATTTGCTGTTGCTGCGCTTTGAGTAATAGATTCTCGGTTTTTAGACGATGATTTTCGGCACTGAGTTGATTTGAGTGGGTATAGTCCTGTTGAATCCAGTTGTAGAGATCTAAAGGTAAAGCTGCGACTCTCTCGACTGGCTCTATGGTTGCCGTTAGCAGATTTCGGAAGTTAGACAAGGCATTGGTATAATGGTCTGACACCATCAATGCGATGCTGAGAATAAAGAACAGTAAGAAGTAGCTGCCTTCTTTCTGGGGTGAGGGAGTCGAAAAGTTAATAGCGACCCCCTGCGTTTAACGTTATGAATACATTCAGATTTTGTGCCATTACGGTCATTTTAATCAAATGAGAAGAGGTCAATTCCTTTTTCATCCATCAGCTCAAGTGCGCGACCGCCACCACGAGCAACACAGGTTAATGGGTCGTCGGCGATAATAACGGGCACACCAGTTTCTTCAGAAAGTAAGGTGTTTAAGTTCCGAAGCAAGGCACCACCGCCTGTTAGAACAATACCATGTTCAGCAATATCGGCTCCAAGCTCTGGTGGTGTATGTTCCAGTGCGGTTCTGACGGCGCTCACGATGGCAGATAAGGGTTCTTGAAGCGCTTCTAAAATTTCATTGCTGTTGAGTGTGAAACGGCGTGGAACGGATTCTGCAATATTCGCGCCATGGACTTCCATGGTTTGAGGTTCCATTTCGTGATAGGCCGTGCCAATCTCTTTTTTGATTTTTTCAGCCGTGGCTTCACCGATGACCATGCCATAGTTGCGACGAACATATTTGATGATGGCATCATCGAAACGATCTCCACCAACCTTGACCGAATCGGACCAAACAATTCCATTCAATGACAGGGTTGCGACTTCAGTCGTTCCGCCACCAATATCAACAACCATAGAACCCGTTGCTTCGCTAACGGGCATGCCTGCCCCAATAGCAGCAGCCATTGGCTCTTCAATTAGAAAAACTTCACGTGCCCCTGCGCCTGCAGCAGACTCTCGAATGGCGCGTCTTTCAACTTGAGTGGAGCCACATGGAACACAAACCAATACGCGTGGGCTGGGTTGGAAAAAACGCGCTTCATGCACCTTACGGATAAAGGATTGCAGCATTTTTTCAGTCACTTCAAAGTCAGCAATGACCCCGTCCTTCATTGGTCGAATGGTTTGAATTCTTTGGTTCTCTTTACCGAGCATGAGCTTAGCGGCTTCACCCACGGCGACGATTGAACGAGAGTTACTGCCTTGACGATTATTCATTATCGCAACAACAGAAGGTTCATTCAGCACCATACCTTTCCCTCTTACATAGATAAGAGTGTTGGCTGTCCCTAGATCGATAGAAAGGTCATTTGAAAAAAGGCCGATGAGTTTTCGAAACATGGAAAAATCCTTAAAACTTCAGTGATTAGGTTCGTAGACAGTTTACCCATTTTTACAGAGTGTTTGTTAGGGCCTACGCTGGATATATGTAAAAATTAACGTGTTATTTTATATTAGTTTTAGTGTAAAAGTTATCTATTTCATCATAAACTGAAATTTAAAAACAATCCTGAAATAGGAATGTTTTTAGAAATGCAAATTGTGATTTTTGACTTATTACTATAAATAAAGTAATTTATGTTTTGCATGATAAGTTGTTTAACTTAAATTTTGCTTAATACAAACAAGAGGGACTTCTTATGAAAAGACTAAGTGTTATTCTGTTTGGGTGGATGTTTGCTTTTTCAGTGTGGGCAGCTCCGGTAAATGTCAATCAAGCTTCTGCTGAAGAAATTGCAACTGCTTTATCGGGTGTCGGGCAGGTAAAAGCTGAAGCAATTGTTGATTATCGTGAAGCGCATGGCCACTTTAAAACCGTTGATGCCTTGACTCAGGTAAAGGGGATTGGTGCGAAGACGGTTGAAAAAAATAAAGCGGATATCCTATTAAAATAGCAAGTTGACTAAATGATTCGCAATTTATTGTTAAGGAGGTTTTTGAGCCTCCTTTTTTTATCTTTGCTGGCATTTACGTCTGCCGGGTCGGCGGCGGATCCAGTCCCAGAGATGTTGTTGTTAAAAGTTTATCGCGATCAACCTGTCGCTGGATGGTTGATGAGTGAAAAGCTTGATGGGGTGCGAGCGCAGTGGGATGGAAAGCAGTTGCGTTTTCGGAGTGGTCAAGTCATTTCAGCACCTGAGTGGTTTGTGGCTGGGTTACCCAACTTTGCATTGGATGGGGAACTGTGGACGAAGCGCCAGGATTTTGAAAATATTGTTTCGATTGTACGGCGTCACCAGCCTGACCAACGCTGGCACAATGTTGGTTATCATATTTTTGAGGTGCCTGGGCAAACAGGCGGTTTGTTACAGCGGTTGGCCGTTTTGGAGGCTTATTTGCAAAGACAGGCTGTGCCGCATTTGCGTATTATTCCTCAGGTTCAAATAAAAAGTGAGGCGCATTTCCGTTCTGAATTGAAGCGATTGTTAGCGTTAGGTGCAGAAGGGTTGGTTTTGAGAGACCCTGTTCAGTCTTATGTGACGGGCCGTCATTCATCTGCATTGAAAGTGAAGCCTTTTCAGGATGATGAGTGTCAAGTGCTCGGGGTGACGCCGGGTAAGGGTCAATATCAAGGTCAGGCAGGTGCCCTGGTGTGTCAGTGGCAAACGCAAAAAATTCTGTTAGGGAGTGGATTGAGTAATCAACAGAGACGTTTTCCACCTAAAAAAGGAACTTGGGTAACCTTTAAGTATTATGGATTAACCGCTTCGGGGCGTCCACGCTTTCCAGTGTTTCTTAGGGTTCGCTCAGATAATGGACAGTAGCCCTGCTTAAAAGGTTAAGCAGGGCGTGTTTAGACTGAAGGTGGTTATAGTTTGAAAGTGGGTTTTGGCTCCGCATGGATGAGTGCAGGAATAACCGTTTCAAATAACGATTCGGTTTCCCATTCATTTTCACCCACTCGAGTAATGATTTGGGCTGTCATGGCAGGGCGAGTGCCAACAAAGGCAGCAATTCGACCGCCAATGGTTAATTTTTGTAGATAGCTAGAGGAAACTTCAGTCACGGCTCCCGTCAGATAGATGACATCATACTGCTTGTTGTCTTGCCAATCATGACTGCCATCACCTTGGTGAAAATCAATGTTGTCGAAATCGCTCAAACGACTTTTTGCCGTTTCGAGTATTGATGAAAAATATTCTACAGTGGTAACTTTGCTAGCTGACTTGGCCAGCAAGGCAGTATTATGGCCTGATCCGGTTCCAATCTCGAGTACGGTTTCATTTTCGGCTATGTCTAGCGCTTGCAAGACTCTTGCTTCAACCGTCGGCGGTAACATGAATTGCCCTTCGCCAATGGGTAACGCGGTATCTGTGTAAGCCAGTTGTTGCTGAGCTTCTGTAACATAATGGTGGCGTGGTGTGTTCATGAAAAGGTCAAGCACTTTAGCATCGAGCACATCCCAAGGGCGGATTTGTTGTTCTACCATGTTAAAACGAGCTTGTTCAAGTGTCATAGTCAGTCCTTTGTCGCAAATATTTTGGCTTCAGTCATATCAAGGAAGCGCGGTTAATACTGCTTTAATAATTCGTTCAGTCTGTGAAAATGGTGATTGATTATAGCGGAAAAACTTTTAGAAGAATAGAGTAAAATCACTCAGAAAAACGTTTTCGTGTCATGGGTTGAGGTTGGTGTATTATACGACTGGCTTATAAACGAGAAGTGTGTGTGAATTGTGTTTACAAAAGGGGGAGGTGTGGCTGCAACGTTGAACTATAAGGTAACGAGTGCTGATGTGATTGATGCTCTGGTTGATCTAAAGCGATTGCCGAGTTTTTCGAATACGTTGGCAGAGTTTGACCGCTTGGTCAATCAGCCTGCAGGGACGCATGTTGAAGAAGTAGCGAAGTTGTTACAATCCGATCCACGTATGATGGCGGGCGTTATTAGTACTGCTAACACAGCTCGCTATGCTCGGGGTGGACAGAAAGTGACTCGTTTGATTGATGCCGTCAAACTGCTGGGCGTCAAAGATGTTCGGGCCATGATTATGGCGCTCAGTTTTTTGGATGTATTTCAGGACGGGGTTGACATTGATACGGATGCTTTTTTAAAGCATTCCTTGGTCTCTGGGTTTGTGGCTAAAAATTTGGCATCCGCCTTTAATGTCAATGAATATGATGCTTTTTTAATGGGGTTGTTTCATGAGATAGGGGTTTATATTCTAGCGACCTACTCTGAAGAAGGGTTTGCTTTGGTTGTCGAGAAATCCCATCGACGGTTGAAATATTATATTTCAGCCGAGCGAGAAATTTTCGGAGTGACGCATTCCAGTGTTGGCGCGCGCATCATTAGTCACTGGCATATGCCAGAGGTCGTCGTTAGGGGGGTCTTAGGACATCATTCTCCAGCGCGTATCGAGCTTAAATTCCAAGATGCTGCCTATTTGACCTATTTAGCGGAATCTGGCGCGGTTTATTTGGGTGTATTTAATGGCGTAGCTGAAGGTGTGGAAGGGGTTTTAGGGGATTCTGTGTTGAGGGTTTTGCAAAAACAAGGGTTGGATGAAGAAGCCTACTTGATTGCAGTTGAGAAGGGGTATGAAGAGGCTCAGTCCGTTGGGTTGATTTAGCTTTCTCTCACACTTATGTCTATGCTATAATTCTTCGCTTTGTTGAATTCCTGTTTACGTGCGTTGATTGGATTCAATGAGCTTTATTAATTCGTAAAAACAAAGAGTTGCCAGATATTATGCCAATTATTACGTTGCCAGATGGTTCAAAAAAAGTATTTGAAACCCCTGTTACTGTGTTGCAGGTTGCCTTGGATATTGGTCAAGGCCTTGCGAAAGCGACTATTGCTGGGCGTGTAAATGGCGAGTTGAAAGATGCGTCAGATGTCATTTCAGAAGATGCGGATTTGTCGATCATCACCCTGAAAGATGATGAAGGCGTGCATATCATGCGCCACTCTTGTGCACATCTATTGGGGCATGCGTTGAAGCAATTGTATCCCGATGCAAAAATGGCAATTGGCCCGGTCATTGAAAATGGGTTTTATTATGACATTGATTTAGATGAAAAGATTACACCTGAGAGCTTGGTAGACATTGAGCGCCGAATGGGTGAGCTAGCAAAAACAGGCTATGATGTTATTAAAAAGATGACACCAAGAGCGGAAGCGCTGGAGATTTTTCAATCTCGCGGGGAAGATTATAAGGTCGAATTGATTAATGATATGCCTGATGAAAGTGCATTTGGACTTTACTATCACCAAGAATATATTGATATGTGTCGTGGTCCTCATCTACCGCACATGGGTTTTGTGAAAGCATTTAAGCTGACGCATGTTGCCGGTGCTTATTGGCGTGGTGATTCCAATAACAAAATGTTACAGCGTTTATATGGTGTTGCCTTTCCTGATAAGAAAGCGCTAAAAGCGTATCTCGTTATGATGGAGGAAGCTGAAAAGCGCGATCACCGTAAGTTAGGCAAGCAGTTAGATTTGTTTCATGTGGATGAGATTGCACCTGGCATGGCATTTTGGCATCCAAAGGGCGCAACGCTTTATCGTATCGTAGAAGATTATATGCGACAACAGCTGGTTGAGAATGATTACGATGAAATTCGTACACCGCTTATTATGGATCGGAGTCTTTGGGAGAAGTCAGGTCACTGGGATAAGTTTAAAGACAATATGTTTACCACCGAAACAGAAAGTCGTGATTATGCGGTCAAGCCGATGAATTGTCCCGGGCATATACAGGTTTATAATCGTCATTTAAGCAGCTATCGTGATTTGCCAGTACGCTTGGCTGAGTTTGGTTTGGTTCATCGTAATGAGTCTTCTGGTACCTTGCATGGTTTAATGCGAGTGCGTTCTTTTACTCAGGATGATGCGCATATTTTCTGTACGCCGGAGCAAATTCAAGCAGAGGTTCAAGCCTGTATTGATTTGGTGTATACCACTTATGCCGATTTTGGGTTTAACCAGATTGCTGTCAAATTCTCCACTCGACCAGATAAACGAGTGGGTTCTGACCAGGTCTGGGACTTGGCTGAAAAAGCTTTGGAAGATACATTGAAAGCGGCAGAATTACCTTATACCTTGCAACCGGGCGAAGGTGCTTTTTATGGCCCTAAAATAGAATTTCAGTTGAAGGATTGTATTGGGCGCGTTTGGCAGTGTGGCACCATTCAGTTAGATTTTTCAATGACACAAGCAGAACGTTTGAATGCGGTTTATATCGGTACCGACAATGAAAAACATCACCCTGTCATGATTCATCGTGCCATATTGGGTTCTTTAGAGCGATTTGTCGGGATTTTAGTTGAACATTATGAAGGGAAGTTTCCAACTTGGTTGGCTCCAGTTCAGGCTGTCATCGCCCCAATTTCAGAAAATCACGCGTCTGCAGTAACCGAATTTGCTAAAAAATTGAAAAAACATGGGTTTAGAGTTGAAACAGACTTGAGAAATGAGAAGGTTGGGTTTAAAATTCGCGAACACACTTTACAGCGTGTGCCCTATATCTTGGTTATTGGTGATCAAGAAGTGGAAAACCAGACGGTGAATGTTCGAGCGCGAAGTGGTGAAAATATGGGAAGTTTTACATTGAATGAACTTGTCGATCACCTCACCCAAGACATAGCTCAGCTCGGTCGTCATGTTCAATCTTAGTTTTATATTAATCAGGAGATAACGCTATCGCAGTTAGAAGAGGTCGTGGAAGACCACAGCAACCAGAAGTCCCAAAGGATAATATTAACGGAAATATTTCTGCCAAAGAGGTTCGCTTAATTGATGCAGAAGGTGAGCAAAGAGGGGTTGTTTCAATTGAGGAAGCCCTTGACGTTGCTAAGGAAGCTGAGCTGGATTTAGTTGAAATTTCTGCAAAATCAAATCCCCCTGTTTGTCGTGTGATGGATTATGGTAAGTTCGTTTACCAGCAACAAAAGAAAAAACACGAAGCGAAGAAAAAACAAAAACAGGTTCAGGTTAAAGAAGTTAAATTCCGCCCCGGTACTGAACAAGGGGATTATGACGTTAAGATGCGGAATTTAATGAAGTTTCTTGATAATGGCGATAGAGTCAAGGTCACTATCTGGTTCAGAGGGCGAGAGATTACCCATAAGGAACTGGGAATGCGCATGCTTGAGCGAGTCCGTGATGATATTAAAGAAGTCGCTACGGTTGAACAGATGCCTAAGATGGAAGGGCGTCAACTACAAATGATGGTGGCACCCACCAAAAAGCAATAGATTTTATTGAATAGTGACTCAGGTCATTATTTGACAAAACTTGACCCGCAAGTGAACGGGAAACGCAATAACTGGGGTGAAATCACTTCCGGTGCAGCTCTTCAGTGCTGTTTATTGTTTAGTGTCAGCCTTAACCTGGTTAAGGGATGACTTTTCTTAAAACTGAAAATTCTTTTTATTTCTATTTGGAAATATAAGAATTTGCTAGTGGAGTTTTAGCAATGCCTAAGATGAAAACCAATAAAAGTGCTCAAAAGCGCTTTAAGAAAACCGGCTCAGGCCGTTATAAATGCAAACAATCACATCTTCGTCATATCTTGACTAAGAAGTCGACTAAGCGTAAACGTCATCTGCGTTCTGGCAGCATGATTCATGATAGCGATGTGGCAATGGTTCGCCGCATGTTACCCTACGCGTAAGGAGACGGACTGATGGCAAGAGTAAAAAGAGGCGTCATTGCACGCAGAAGACATAATAAAATCTTAAAGCAAGCGAAAGGCTATTATGGAGCGCGTAAAAACGTATTCCGTGTTGCTAAGCAAGCTGTAACTAAAGCGGGTCAATATGCTTATCGTGACCGTCGCAATAAAAAACGTACATTCCGTCGTTTATGGATTGCACGTATCAATGCGGCAGCTCGTATGAATGGTATGACTTATAGCCGTTTTATTTCTGGTTTAAACAAAGCGGGTGTCGCAGTGGATCGTAAAGTACTTTCCGATATTGCGGTTCACGATGCAGCTGCGTTTTCTGCGATAGTAGAAAAGGCAAAGGCAGCTTTAGCCTAAACTGTGAAAATTTAAAGGGGCGTCAAGTGATGGATTATTTAAATTGCTTGATGGCTCCTTTTTTATTTTTAAGGGTACTCATCAGTCGACAGGCAGATCAGTGCCTTTAAAAATAATCTCATATAACAGCTAGTCATAAATAGCGTGATCACACTATTTAGTGCTTATGCTTTTATCATCGGTTTGTTCATAACCGAACTCTCTGATAACACTCACTTATTTTAAGGGTCGTTAAGATCATGCAACAGACATTGCAAGCGATAGTTTCGCAAGCGAAGCAAACCATACATACGGTTTCGGAGCTCGCACATTTAGATGAAATTCGGGTTCAGTATTTGGGTAAAAAGGGCGAACTGACCCAAATGATGAAAACCCTAGGTAAGCTTTCAGCCGAAGAACGTCCTAAAGCGGGCCAAATTATTAATGAAGCCAAGCAAACGGTTCAAAGTCTGCTTGCCGATAAAAAACAAGCCCTTGAAGATGCGCTTTTAGAGGCTCAATTGGCCAGTGAAACGATTGATGTGACCCTGCCAGGAAGAGGGGTTGATGTCGGTGGTGTCCATCCTGTTACCCGAACCTTGCGTCGAATTGAAACTCTGTTTTCCAAAGCAGGTTTTGAGGTTGAAACCGGCCCTGAAATTGAAGACGATTGGCATAATTTCGAAGCACTCAACATTCCTGAAACGCATCCTGCAAGAGCCATGCATGATACGTTTTATTTTGATGCGCAAACGGTGTTAAGAACGCATACCTCTGGCGTACAGATTCGTACCATGGAAAATCGTGATGTGCCGATGCGAATTATTGCGCCTGGCCGTGTTTATCGTTGTGACTCGGATCAAACACACACGCCCATGTTTCATCAGGTAGAAGGGTTAATTGTTGAAGAACAAGCCAGTTTTGCGCAATTGAGAACGCTGATTATTGCGTTTTTAAAACAGTTTTTTGAGGATGAACAACTCAAAGTTCGGTTTAGACCTTCTTATTTCCCTTTTACAGAGCCTTCTGCAGAGGTTGATATCGCGACGAATTTATTTGGTGATGGCCGCTGGATAGAAGTATTGGGGTGTGGCATGGTTCATCCTAAGGTATTAGAAAATGTTGGCGTTGATGGTGAAAAATATACCGGTCTGGCTTTTGGACTGGGCGTTGAGCGCTTGGCGATGTTACGTTATGGCGTAACCGATTTACGGCAATTTTTTGAGAATGACATTCGGTTTTTAAAACAGTTTAAATAATCACCAGGCCTGGCGAGAATAGATATGAAAATTAGTGAAAATTGGTTAAGAGAATGGGTTAACCCAGCCTGGGAAACCAGTCAGTTAATAGAAGAATTAAGTTTGGCAGGGCTTGAGGTAGACGGTGCCGAAGCGGTGGCTCCTGCATTTAGTGGTGTTGTGGTGGCAAAGGTCTTATCTGTCACCAAGCACCCTGATGCAGATAAGCTAAATGTCACTCAAGTTGATATTGGTGCTGAAGAACCCGTGCAGATTGTTTGTGGTGCCAGTAATGTTGTTGCCGGAATAAAGGTTTGCTGTGCAACCGTTGGCGCGGTGCTTCCTGGTAACTTTAAAATTAAGAAAGCAAAATTAAGAGGCGTACCTTCAAACGGCATGCTGTGTGGCGCTACCGAACTAGGATTGCCTGATGATGGTGTGGATGGACTGCACATTTTAGCCGAGGATGCGCCAGTTGGTGAGGATGTCCGTCGTTATTTAGACTTAGATGATCAAGTGATTGATATTGACTTGACACCCAATCGTGCAGATTGTTTAAGCGTTGAAGGGGTTGCAAGAGATATTGCGGCTTTTGCAGATTGCCAAGTTGCACAACCCTTTGCGTTGACCCCTGTTAACAAACAAGGCGAGTGTTCTCAATCCATCCAAATTGATGAATCAGCGGCTTGTCCAAAATATTTAGGCGTAATAGTCACGGATTTTGATGCCTCAGCACAAACGCCTGATTGGATTGTTCGGAGACTTAACCGTTCAGGGATCGCTGAAAAATCACTGAGTGTTGATATTACCAATTATGTGATGCTTGAGCTTGGGCAACCGATGCATGCATTTGATGCCGATGCATTGACCGGGGCGATTACGGTGCGGTTGGCAAATGCTGATGAACGTTTGGTGACGTTGGATGAAAAAGAGCTTGAATTAAAGCCAGATACTCTGGTGATTGCTGATGAAGCCGGCCCGATTGCCCTAGCCGGTATTATGGGTGGATTATCAACCAGTGTGAATGATCGTACCCAACGGCTTTTCTTTGAATGTGCACACTTTGCGCCTTTAGCGATTACCGGTAAAGCCCGTCAATATGGATTACATACGGATTCCTCACATAGATTTGAACGAGGCGTGGATGCCGAACTGCCAGAAAGAGCTTTGGAAAGAGCTTTACAGTTATTTGTTGAGTGTGCTGGTGGGCAGGTTTCAGAAATCACTTCAGTGATCGATAAGGCAAACTTACCCAAGCCGACTGAAATTGGTTTACGCCACGAACGAATTAAAAAATTGTTGGGTGTTACGCTCGAGCGCCAAGTCGTTGAAGCGATTTTTGAACGACTCAATTTCCAAATTCAACTGGAAGCGAATGGATGGTTGTTAACGCCGCCTTCATATCGGTTTGATATTGCCATTGAGGCGGATTTGATCGAAGAGGTGGGGCGTGTATTTGGTTATAATAATTTACCAAACGATGCATTAGTTGCGCCTATGCGCCTGCCGCATTTGCCTGAATCGATACAAGAGCAGATGTTTATCCGTAAGGAACTTGTCAGCCGAGGGTATCACGAAATTATTACCTATTCCTTTGTGGAGGAAGCGCTACAAAAGACTTTGGTTCCGGATGCTGAAGCGGTTCTATTACAAAACCCGATTTCGGATGATATGAAGGCGATGCGTACAACGCTTTTCCCCGGCCTATTACAAACCTTGGCTTATAATCAAAAACGTCAGCAAAATCGTCTCAAATTTTTTGAAATGGGCTTGGTCTTTGAGCGTCAAGGTGATGAGACCAAACAAACACCGATGATTGGCGGCGCGATTGTTGGGCCGGTTAACAGTCCAACTTGGAACGGAGAGGATCGCGTTGCGGACTTTTATGATTTAAAGGGAGATGTTGAAACGCTTTTATCATTAAGTCATGTACAAGACCAGGTTCGTTTCGAACCAACAAAGTCGGTATTATTCCATCCAGGGCAAGCAGCTGCGCTATATCAACAGGATCGTTGTGTCGGCTACTTGGGTCAATTACACCCAGGCCTGGCCAAAATTGCAGGCGTTTCAGGTAAGGTTTATTTATTCCAACTTGAATTAGATGTTATTTTGACGCAAAAGATTCCAATGGCTGAGGCCATTTCAAAATTTCCAGAAGTACAGCGAGATTTAGCATTCGTTGTGGCAGAAGATCTACCTGTCCAAGCATTGTTAGATGCTTTGGATATGGTTGAGAATCCTTGGTTAAAGTCAATTGATTTGTTTGATGTTTATCGTGGACAGGGCATCGCTGACAATCAAAAAAGCATTGCTTTAACACTGAAGTTGCAACATCCAGATAGAACCCTGCAAGATGAAGAAGTAGAGTCTCTTGTTCAGGATTATATTGCTAAGGCTTCTGAAAAGGTAGATGCGATCCTAAGATAACGCATTCCGATTAAAATACCCAGTCAAACTGAGAGGAAAGAATCATGGCATTGACCAAAGCAGATATTGCTGAAAATTTATCAGATACGTTTGGCTTTAACAAACGCGAATCAAAAGACCTAGTTGAGCAATTTTACAATGAAATGACCGAAGTGCTTGTCAAAGGTGAGCAGATTAAGTTATCTGGATTTGGTAATTTTGAACTTAAAGACAAAAGTGCGCGTCCGGGACGTAACCCGAGAACGGGTGAAGATGTTCCCATTTCTGCAAGAAGAGTGGTAACATTTAAGCCAGGTCAAAAATTACGGGCTCAAATTGATAACTATGGCAAAGACTAAGGCGTTAGATCAACAGTTAGAAATTGACTTACCTGACAAGAAGTATTTTACCATCGGTGAAGTCAGCGAGTATTGTCAGTTAAAATCCCATGTATTGCGTTACTGGGAGCAGGTATTTCCCCAATTGCAACCTAATAAGCGCCGAGGCAGGCGCTATTATCAAAAACGTGATGTTGAGTTAGTGGTTGAGATTAAATCGCTATTACATGACCAAGGTTTCACTATATCAGGCGCTAAGGTACGGTTGGCAAAAGGGGATTTGATTGCTGAGAAAGTTGATGTCGACACTCCCCAGTCGATTGAACACCAACTGCAAGTAATGCGTACTGAATTGAGAACCTTTCAGCAGTATTTTTCTAAACGTTATTAGTTAATTGCTTCTTCATAGTCCTCATCTTCTTCTTGCTCCGGAGCTGTTTCTGGATACTTGAGTTGCCAAATTCGAATGAACTTGTCTTGGTCGAGGTGCTTTTGTAGCAAGGTTAATGCAGCGACATATTGTTCAATATAAACATAATTTCGTTTTTTTAAACTTTGCCAAAGGTGGCGGTATTTTATAGGTAAAAAATCTTTAAAATGCGGGATCACCCCCATTTCACCTTCTGCTTTTTCGATTCGTTGCATGATGTCAATGCGAGCTTGTCTTTTGAATTTCTTCTCGTAGTTGTCGAGCATTTTCCCAATCAAAAATAATAGGCCTGCCACCACTAAAAAGGTCAGAATAAACTGATCAGACAGAAAGGTGCCAATTAAGGTTAAGATGACTAATAATAGTGCACTCACCGGCATGGTCAGCACAAATATCCAGGCATGATTTCCCTTAAGTTCATCAACGCGTTGACTGACATCGAATTGACTTGCGTCAATTGCGTAAAGGCGTTCAAGCATGTCTTCTGCATAGGGCATGTTGGGGACAAATGGAATGTCCGTTTGTGGGTCAGCTTCAGTTTGCGCGTCGGTCATTGCCATAAGATGAATTAGTTATTTGTTTTAGGTTTACAGATTATATTACAAGATATTGTATGGCGCTTGTTCGTTTCAAGGCAATAGGCGGTTAAGTAGCCACCCCAAAGGCATCCTGTATCGGTTGAATGCACCTGATAGGCATCCATGGCGCCGAGTGTAGACCAGTGCCCAAAAAAGATGTCACAGTTTTTATTTTGTCGATTCGCATGTGAAAACCAGGGCAAAAACTCAGATCGAGATCGGTGCGAGTTTTTGGGAGTGTGTTTTTGCTTAAAATCGAGTTTGCCTTCTGCATTACAGTAACGCATTCGGGTAAAGGCATTGGCAATATAGCGCAAGCGATCCCATCCTTGTAAGCCGTCATGCCACTGTTTTGGCTTTGAGCCAAATAAATGGTTAGTAATAAAATTTTGCCAGTCGTCTGCTTGTAGCGTCTGTTCAAATTCTTTAGCCAGGCTGTGTGCTTGGCTAAGTGTCCATTGTGGTGGAATCCCTGCATGAACCAGTGCAGCGGAATGAACCGGGTGGCGAATCATAAGAGGCTGGTGACGTAACCAGTCAATCAGACGGTCTACATCAGGGTGAGATAAAATGCTCTCCAGAGTGTCTGTCTTGCTTGCATAGTCATGTAGGCCGCAATAAGCCGCCAATAATTGAAAATCATGGTTTCCGAGAACCATTTGTGCTTTGCCTTCAATATTCAGTTCATGAACAAATTGTAAGCATTCTAGAGATTTTGGCCCTCGATTAACAATATCACCTGCAAACCAAAGCATGTCTTGTTGAGGGTCATAATCAATATGCTTGAGCAGTTGTTGTAATTCATCAAAACAGCCTTGTAAATCACCAATGATATAAGTTGCCATATTATTGACTCAAGTCGTGATATTGATTTGCTAAACAGACAAAGTCTGCAACGGTTAAGGTTTCCGCTCTGCTTGCAGGGTTGATGTCACATTGTTCAATCTGTGAGGTTGATAACCAACCTTTTAGGTTATTGCGCAGGGTTTTGCGTTTTTGTGAAAAGGCTTGGCGTACCAGATCCGCAAAGGTTTTTTCATTATTTGCCTGAACGGGTTTTTGCGGGTAAGGGCGTAATCGGATAATGGCGGAGTCCACTTTCGGTTGCGGGTCAAAATTTTCCGGGCCAACAGTTAATAAATATTCAACGTCACAAGCATATTGCAACATAACGGACAGTCGTCCATAGGCTTTAACGCCAGGTTGGGCAGTGATGCGCTCAACAACTTCTTTTTGCAGCATAAAATGCATATCTTCAATCGACTCCGCATAGTTCATCAAATGAAATAAAAGAGGACTGGAGATATTGTAAGGCAGGTTGCCAACGATTCGCAAAGGCGATGAAGCAGAAGCTTTTAATAAACCATAATCAAAACTTAAGGCATCAGCATGGTGTAGATGAAATGCAGGATAATGCCCCAGTTTTTGGGTCAAGGGTTGAATCAGGTCGTTGTCAATCTCAATAATGTCTAGGTGTGCTACCTGTTCCAGTAGGGGTTGGGTTAAGGCTGCTTCTCCCGGGCCGATTTCAACAAGGTGTTGATCCGATTTAGGAGCGATGGCAGCAATAATTTGTTGGATGATTCGGTCATTATTGAGAAAGTTTTGACCAAATCGTTTTTTATGCTTATGACTGGCCATGACTTTTCCTTTCAACAATCATTTCATTGGCAACGGTTAATGCATATTCAAAACTATTGGTATCTGCTTTGCCTTGTCCCGCGATATTGAGCGCGGTGCCATGGTCAACCGAGGTGCGAATAAAAGGCAATCCCAATGTTACATTAACGGCACGGCCAAAGCCGAGTGTTTTTAATACCGGAAGTCCTTGATCATGATACATGGCTAAAAAGGCATCGGCCTGTTGTCGATGGCTCGGACTGAAAATGGTATCAGCTGGTAAAGGGCCGACTAGATCCATGCCTTCTTGTGTGAGACGCTTAATGACAGGGATAATGGTGGTGATTTCCTCCGTTCCCAAATGGCCATCTTCACCGGCATGTGGATTGAGTCCCATAATAAAGATTTTAGGGTGTTTGATTTTAAATTGAGTCTGCAAAGAATGATGCAAGATTCGGATGACACTTTCCAATAACTCAGGCGTTATGGCATCGGGGATGGCTTTTAGCGGAAGGTGGGTTGTCACCAGTGGTACTCGCAAGCCAGGTGTCGCTAGCATCATCACCACTTGATCCGTATTTGAAGCCTCAGCAAGTAATTCAGTATGTCCAGTAAAGGAAATCCCTGCCTGATTAATGATACCTTTATGGATAGGGCCGGTCACGAGCGCATCAAAAGTCGAATCTAAGCATTTATCAACAGCGATGGATAACATTTCCAAAACATAATGGGCATTATCGACTGCTAAGGTGCCGGGTTGATTTGGCACTCTTAACGGAATGTCAATGACTTTGAGTTGTTGCGCTTGGTTGGGACGAGGAGCATGTTCTGAGGTAAAAGGGAGTATTTGCAAGGGGAGTTTCAGCTGCTGTGCCGTTTGCCGAAAGAGGTCGATACTCCCCAGTGCAACCCATTCATAAGGCCAAGCATTTTGCGCGAGTTTAATGATTTGCTCAGGGCCAATTCCGGCTGGCTCTCCTGAGCTAATCAGTAGACGATGGCATGAAGCGGTTGTTTGAGTCATTTAATTTGCTGTTGGTGATTTGAAAATGTCGGTGTTCTTTAAGCGAATATCAATAATCGCTTCATCTTTCATGCGCCTTAACCAACCGGCATAGGATTCGGTCGCCTTTTTCATCCGTAGGGTTTGCATCGCTTGCTGACGTTTATTTACAATGCCGAGATCTTTATCTCGAATGCCATCCAGATATAAAATAACCCATCCTTGTTCATTTGCAAATGGCATGGCGGCTTGTTTAGGAGCCAGTCCATCTATCGCTTCAATATAGTTATTGGGCATTTCCGCAAGGGTTTTCCAGCCTAGGTTGCTGTTGGCATTCACTGATGCAGGCATATCCTTGTATTTTTCATTTAATGCCTTAAACTTTTCTAAGCTGTCAATATCTTGGGCCAGTTTGACAAGCGTTGGGTTAGGCATTTGGCTTTGCATGGCGTTGTCTGATAATAGAATAAAGCGGTAAAGATGATATTGTTTAACCAGCTTGCTATCTTTATCACGTTTATCTTTTAATTGAATAATATGAAAGCCAACTGCACTGCGAACGATTGGGCTGATGTCACCCACTTGCATATCTTCGACTTCATTCATAAAAAAGGTGGGGAGTTGATCTGCCTTGAGCCAACCCAGGTCACCACCCTGTAACGCATTTTGTCCTTCGGAATAGCGTACGGCAAGTTGACTGAAACTCTCCCCTTGCTTCAATCGATTTAACAGGTCGTCAGCTTTTTTACGGCTGGCTTTTCTTTCTGCTTGGGTGGCGGATTTCGGTAAACTAATCATTATGTGACTGAGTCGAAATTCGGAGTAATTTTGCATAAGTGATTGGCGTTGAATGAAGTTGGTGATTTCGCTCTCTGTGACTTGCGTTTTGGAGAGGACTTCCGTATCGCGTAGCTTCTGAAACAGCAGCTCTTGGCGAATGCCTTCACGAAAATTCTCAAAGCCATTGGGTTCCGTTCGATTGAGCTCATCACGGAGCTGAGCCGCGGTGATATTATTTTGTTTCGCAATCGCCAGCACTTGTTGGAACAGTTCATCATCGCTGATTTTCAGTCCCAGTTGTTCACTCCGCTGTAACTGAATGCGTTCTAGAATTAAACCATCCAGTACCTTTTCTGCCAGTTCATCTCTGTCATTCAATTGAATGTTCCGCGAACGCATTTCTCGCATGGCTTTCTTCATGCCTTTTTCTAAGTCACTTTTTAAAATAATATCGTCATTGACAACGGCCACCACTCGATCCAGTAGTTGGGTTTCTTTTGCACTCCATGCAAGCGGTGTTTGGCTCATCAGCCCCACTAAAAATAGGAGGATCCAGGTTTTTGAAAGGTGATTTTTCATATCAGATAATGGACTCAATTCTAAAAGTTTAATTTATGCTGTAAAAATTCTTTGAAGGGGGTTCCTACGGAGCTAAGCCCCTTGAACTCAATTACAAATTGAAGGCTGTAATTATACAGACCCTCTAGCAGTTTTGTTTCTTTTAGTGAGATTTCGGAAGACCAACAACAGCTATCGTACCTCAATGCCGTTTGGGTTTCTTTCTTAATGTTTTGGGTGAAGTTATAGTTGATATAACCGCCCACTGACCAGTGTGGGGTCATTTGCCAATGTAAACCGGCTGTTAGATCTTCATTTTCACCTGGTTGGTTACGTAGGGTCAGAATATGGGTCGACAAGAAGGTTAATTGGTTATTGATATTGAGCTTTAAGCGACTATTCGATTGGGTGATGCCAAAGTTATGCTCATTAAGTTGCGCTGTGGCGGCAATCTTTATGGGGCCGGTTTCTAGACCCGTTTTGATAAAATAATCCGAGCGTTTGTGTTGGTTATGGATAAGTTCGGTTGGGCTATTTTTGAGCGTGACTTTACGGTCTGCTAAATAAAATATCTGACCGGCGCCTAATTCTGCAAAAGGACGTCCGTCGGCAAATAAAAATCGTGTCGTCAAGGCGGCAGCAATTTGATTGCTATCACCAAAGCGGTCTAATCCACTGTAGCGATTGGTTGCAAAGAGGTTGGTGAAGTCCAAACTACTGGCAACGGTATCAAACAAGGGCTGTTCATTTTGTGGTTGATAAGGCGTGTAAAGGTATTGAATGTCAGGCTCTAGCGTTTGGGTCATATTGGTATTCGCCAATGAGAAGTCTCGCTCAAAAATCAATCCGCCCCGCATGACAAATTGAGGGACTTGTAGAGCGGGTAGCTCTTCTGGTTCGGGGAGAGCTGTGTTGGCATGTAGGGTGTAATTCACTTGGTGAGCGAGTAATTCGGTTTTAAATTGTCCATAAGGCTTGAGTACTTGATAACGCGCACTGGGTGTGACGACGGTTCTTCGTCCTTCCGGCTTATTGTGTCCAGAGGAGGATATTTGAAATTCGGTCGCTTCCGCTGCCAGATTAAATGAGAAATTTTGCCAACGCTCATTCTCGATAGGCTTTGCATAATTTAAAGAAAAATGCGGGCGTTTTTCATAGTTATAAGGTGCATCCGCACGGAGTCGCAAATAATCAAATAATTCCAGTCTGGCTTGTAAGTTCTCTTGTTGGAATTGTAGGTGAGCAGTTCTTTGGGTATAGGTGACGGTATCCAGTGTGGTTTCAACGGGGATGTCGGCAAAAAAGTATCTGTCGGAAACCTGGTGCCAGTGAATATTGCTGGTCAAGCCTGCCCCCCAGTTTTGTCTTGCAATGAGCTTGGCGCGCCAGCGTTCGGATACAGGCTGTTGGTAAACCATTTCCTTTTGACTGTTGGCATAACTTAAGCCTTCTTGCTGTGTCACCTTGTCATTAAGTCCGGTTAGGGTTAATTCAGCGGCATGGTTGGGTTGCAGGTAACGAAATTCATTTTCCACCACCCAGCCGCGATCTTGCATCTTCATGACGCTGAGGGTGTCATCCATATTTTCGGCAATATTAAAGTAGTATGGGATATTGACATAAACCTCGCGGGATCTATCCGGGTGGAGGATCGACTTGTAGCTACCAAAAGTGGGAAACAACAAGCCACTGGCACGTTTTTCCATTGAGAAGTTAATGTAGGGTGTGTAGAAAACGGGCAACTGGTGAAAATAAAGCAGGGTGTGGTAGCCATAAATGCGTTTGGCTTGGTTGTCGATCTTCAATTCATTGAAATTGAGTTGCCAATCCAATGTTTGTGCCGATTCTATGGTTTTGTCGCGGGTCTGCCAAAGGGTCGTGACCAGCGGGCAAGTGGTGTAGGTTGCTTGATTGAGGGTGCTTTGTTGTTTGGTTTGATTCATGAAGATGGTGTTTGCTGTTCCGTGCGCTCGATTTGCAATAAATTGGTAACGGGCATTTTGCAGTTTAGCGGTCTTTTGTCGGTCATCAAGCCAGATATGGTCGCTGGTCATCAGTAGGGTGGGGCGATGAAGTTGAACCGATCCAAAGGCTTCGGCTGTTTGCATTTCACGATTTAAGGCCGCTTGATCTGAAAAAACGACCAGGCCTGGTTGTTTTAAAACGACTTGACCTGTCAGCTCATACTGGAGTGCATCGGGTTGTTTTAGTTGGTCAGCGCTGACCGTGGGTTGGCTGTCTGGTTCAGGAACGGGGATTCTGGGAATAATCCAATCGGGTTGGCAAGCGGGCGTATTTCTTAATTGGAAGGATAAGCTGTCAAAGTCGTCTGCAGCCATGGCACTTCCCACGCTAAAGCCTATAGTGGAAGCGGTGAACGCAAATAAATAGGGGATCAAATTAAGCAGCTTGAGCAGTCTTATCATTTTGATTGTCAAATCAGTTCGGTCGCTAAATGCGACATTTTAACCGAAACCCTATCAGCAATGATGTGAGAATCGAAAAAAACCTTAAGGTGGTGCAATTCCTCAAGTAAAATAGCCGCCATGAAATCAAGGATTGAATATTCGCCATGACAGCTCGTTTTCAGCAATTATTGAACTGGTTGAGCGTGTGCCCTCCTTTGGCGCAAGCGCAATATACTCAGCCTGTTCCCGCATCCAATGATGCCAGTTTTCGACGGTATTATCGCCTGCAAGCAACGCTATCTGATCAGTCGGTGTCCTATATCATTATGGATGCGCCGCCACAGCATGAGGATTGCGAACCATTTGTGCGCATTGCCGGAGCGCTTCAGCAGATGGGGTTGACGGTTCCGACGGTATTGGCGCAAGACTTATCACAAGGGTTTTTATTATTAAAAGACCTAGGTGATGAGACCTATTTGTCACAACTCAATGATGATAGCGCGGATCGACTTTATGGCGATGCGTTGGATGCCGTGATTCAGATGCAAACCCAAAGCCGAGCGGTAACCTGCTCTATACCCGCTTATGATGCGCATTTACTACAGACAGAGATGGTCTTATTTACGGATTGGTTATTGGCCACTTATCTCGAAGCCCCTTTAGAAAACCAAAACGCCCAGGCCTGGCACAATTTAACCCATCAATTAACGCAATCTGCATTGCGCCAACCCCAGACGTTTGTACACCGAGATTATCACAGTCGCAACCTGATGGTGTTGTCAGAAGGAAATCCGGGGATTTTGGATTTTCAAGATGCTGTAAAAGGTCCCATGACTTACGATGCCGTTTCTTTATTACGCGATTGTTATATTAGCTGGCCCTCAGAGCGGGTTCAGGATTGGCAGCGCCAATACTTTTTACACAGTGTCCAAGTTGGACTTTTGACAAAGGATGAATGGTCAGGGTTTGTAAAAGCGATGGATTTAATGGGCATTCAGCGACATTTAAAAGCGGCGGGTATTTTTGCACGCTTAGCGATTCGAGATGGTAAAAATGGCTACTTGCAGGACATTCCTAAGACATTGGGTTATTTGGTTTCGATTGCCGCGCGTTATCCCGAAACACGGTTCTTAGCGGGTCTAGTCGAAAACCATGTTTTGCCAAGCGTAACCGCAAGGTTGGCTGAAGCCGAGAAGGGCGGACGATGAAAGCAATGATTTTGGCAGCCGGTCGAGGTAATCGACTGAGGCCTCTCACTGATCATGAACCCAAACCTCTATTGGCCGTTAAGGGGAAGTCGTTAATTGAGTATCATATTGAAGCTTTAGTGCGTGCGGGTATTCACCAACTGGTCATTAATCATGCCTGGTTAGGCAAAAAAATTGAAGCGAAACTGGGGTCTGGTATAGCTTATGGTGCAGAGATTGAGTATTCTGAAGAAGGTGAACAGGGTTTGGAAACCGCAGGCGGGATTTTGCAGGCATTGCCTAAATTGACGGATGGAAAAAGCCCTTTTGTGGTGGTCAATGGTGATGTGTTGACTGATTTTGATTTTCAAGCCTTGAGTCAACATACTTTAGCTGACGGTTGTCTTGCGCATTTGGTTTTAGTGCCGACCCCCGCTTATAAAAAACAAGGTGACTTTGGCTTGCAATCTGGGCGAGTGACAGAGCAAGGCGATTTGACCTTTTCGGGAATCAGCTTGTTGCATCCCGATTTATTTAAAGACCTAACGCCAGGTGTTCGGCCTTTGGCACCCGTGTTAAGAGCGGCTATGAAAGATGGTCAAGTTACGGGTGTTTGTTATCAAGGGCGCTGGGATGACATTGGCACCCCTGAGCGTTTGGAACAAGCGAACAAATAATAAAAAAATAAGAGGAAACCATTATGAGTCACAAACATAAAGCTTTATTAGAAAAAGTATTTGCCCATCCTATTGCGACGAATATTGATTGGAAAAAATTAGCCGCCGCCCTTGAACATTATGGCGCGACCATTGATGTGTCTAATGCTAACCGCGCTCATATTGTCATCAAAGGGCAAGAGCTCACTTTGGGGTTGCCGCATCACGGTCATGAATTGGCTAATAAAGAAGAAGTAACCAAATTGCGCCACTTTTTAGAGGCGATTGAGTTAACACCTAAGGATTTGTGAGTCATTATGTTGTTTTTGATTTCACCTGCTAAGGCTCTGGATGAGTCACCGGCACCATCGGACATCAAAGTCTCTCAAGCAGGGTTTTTGTCACAGTCTGAACGATTGATAGCCGTATTAAAACAGCTGGGTCCGGTCGATATTCAACATCTGATGGGGTTGAGTGAGAAATTAGCGGATTTAAATTATGAGCGCTTTCAGGCTTGGCAGCTTCCGTTTGATGCTGAAGTGGCCAAGCAAGCGGTTTTGCTCTTTAAAGGCGATGTCTACCAAGGTTTGGAAGCCGCTACGCTGGATGCGAATGCCTTAGATTACTGTCAAACGCATTTACGAATTTTATCTGGCCTTTACGGGCTACTCAAGCCGTTGGATGCGATTTTGCCATATCGGTTGGAAATGGGGACGGCGTTAGCAACGGATCAAGGTAAAAATCTCTATGCATTTTGGGGCGATCAGTTGACCGAGGCGCTCAATCAACAGTTAGCAGAGCAGCAGAGTCGCTGGGTTATTAATTTGGCTTCGAATGAGTATTTTAAAGCCATTCAGCCAAAACAGTTACAGGCAGACGTCATTACGCCACAATTTAAAGAGTGGAAAAATGGCCGTTATAAAATCATTAGTTTTTATGCAAAACGCGCCCGAGGTTTGATGGCGCGTTATGCTGCAGTGAATCAATTGAGTGATCCTGAGTCGTTGAAATATTTCGACTGGGAAGGTTATCAGTTTGCAGCCGATTTGTCGTCCGAAAAAAACTGGGTGTTTACTCGAAACCAAGCTTGAAAACCATCAAGCCTGGGCGATTTTAGGCTATAATTTCCGTCTTTAGTAAAATTTTGGATACCATGAAACTGATTCGCGGTTTACATAATTTGGCACGTCATCAATCCGATTTTGCGCAAGGGTGCGTGTTAACGATTGGCAATTTTGATGGTGTCCATTTAGGCCATCGGGCTATTTTGAGTCAAGTTCATCAATTGGCTACTGAAAGGCAACTTCCTTCAGTGGTGATGGTCTTTGAACCTTTGCCAATTGAATATTTTTCACCGAAAGATGCGCCGGTTCGGCTAATGAATCTGCGAGAAAAACTGGCCGCATTTCAGGCAACCGATATTGATTATGTGGTGGTGTGTCGTTTTGACGCAAGCTTTGCCAATCTGACTGCAGATGCATTTGTGAAAACGATTTTGCATCAAGGATTGAATGTCAAACAGGTCGTGGTGGGAGATGACTTTCGGTTTGGTAAAGCTCGGCAGGGAGATTTTAACCTGTTGCAGCAGTATGGCCGCCAGTTGAATTTTGATACGTTAGATTTGATGACTTACCAAGTGGATGGCGAAAGGGTCAGTAGTACCCGTATTCGACAAGCCTTGGTTCGTCAAGATTTGACGGAAGCAAGCCGCTTACTGGGCGCGCCTTTTAGTTTTCAGGGTCGCGTGATTCATGGACAAAAACTGGGGCGAAAAATTGGGTTTCGTACTCTGAACTTGAATCCCAAGCGTATCCAAATGCCATTGGAAGGCGTCTATAGCGTGAGTGTCACCGGTTTAGCGGAAACGGAATGGCCAGGTATTGCGAATATCGGCATTCGCCCAACGGTAGATGGTCACCGGCCGTCAATAGAAGTCCATTTGTTTAACTGGCAAAAGGATGTGTATGGTGCCCACATAGGCGTTAAAATAAGCCAATTTATTCGTCCAGAATTGAAGTTTGATGGTATTGATGCCTTGAAAGCGCAAATTGAAAAAGATGTCGTTGTTGCACAAGTTCACCATGGCTTGCGGTAGATTGCTTCTTTTTCCAAAACAGTTCCCTATAGAATTTAACCAGACCTGATAAAAAGTGAACACTATGACCACAGATTATAAGCCAACTCTTAATTTGCCGAAAACGGATTTTCCGATGCGTGGCAATTTGCCCAATCGGGAGCCAAAACAAGTGACTGCCTGGCAGCAAAAAAAGCTGTATCAGTCAGTGAGAGAGGCAAAGCAAGGCCTTCCCAAATTTATTTTGCATGATGGACCGCCGTACGCCAATGGCAATATTCATATTGGCCATGCAGTGAATAAAGTGTTGAAGGATATGATCGTTAAATCCAAAGGTTTCAGTGGGTTTGATGCGCCCTTTATCCCCGGTTGGGATTGCCATGGGCTGCCGATTGAGCTGAATGTCGAAAAGAAAAAGGGCAAGGTCGGCCGTAAAATTGGTGCTACCGAATTCCGCCAAGCGTGCCGGGATTATGCACAGAAACAAGTCGATGGCCAAATGAGCGATTTCCAACGTTTAGGGGTCATGGCGGATTGGCAGAACCCATATCTTACCAAGGATTTCCAGTATGAGGCGAATGAAATTCGAGCCTTGGCAAAACTGATTGAAGAAGGTCATTTGGTTAAAGGCACCAAACCCGTTTATTGGAGTGTTGGTGGGCATTCTGCTTTAGCCGAAGCGGAGGTGGAGTATGAAAATAAACGTTCTCATGCCATTGCCGTACGATTTAAAGTGTTGGACGAAGCCGCTTTTTTTGAACGCTGTCATCATGTGGAAGATCACTTGGGCGAAGGCCCTTTATCGGTGGTGATTTGGACAACCACGCCTTGGACACTCCCTGCGAACCAAGCTGTGGCTGTACATCCAGATTTAGAGTATTCAGTGGTACAGGTTCAAGGTGAAAATGGTTCGGAAAGATTGTTAGTCGCCGAGGCATTGCTGAAAGACACGATGGATAAATGGGGCTTTGAGCATTATCAAGTGATTGCTTATGGCCGGGGTGAACAGTTTGAATTGATTCGTCTAGAGCACCCTTTTTATGAGCGGATTGTTCCCATAGTGTTAGCCGATCATGTCACGACGGATGCAGGGACCGGCTGCGTTCATACCGCGCCAGGCCATGGTCAAGAAGACTATGCGGTTGGCCTTAAATATGATTTAGAAGTGGATTGTCCGGTCGATGGTAATGGTAATTTTGTGGAAGGGACGCCCATTTTTGAAGGTGAAAATGTCCTGAAAGCCGATGCTCATGTGATTGAAGTCTTAACGGAACATCAAGCATTGGTGCATCATGAAGCGATTGTCCACAGTTACCCACATTGCTGGCGAACCAAAACCCCATTGATTTTCCGAGCCACCCCTCAGTGGTTTATTAGCATGACGGAAGGCGGCTTGCGAGATAAAGCCATGCAAGCCATCCAGCAGGTTAAGTGGGTGCCTGAGTGGGGGCAAGGTCGAATTGAGGGCATGATTGAAGGTCGCCCAGACTGGTGTATTTCTCGCCAACGTTTCTGGGGCGTGCCGATTCCGATTTTCGTGCACAAAGCCACGGCGACCATGCATCCGAATACGGTTGAGATCATGGAACAGGTTGCCGCATTGGTGGAGAAAAATTCAATTGATGCTTGGTATGATCTTGATCCTAACGTCTTGTTGGGTGAGGATGCCGACGAATATGAAAAAGTCACCGATATTTTGGATGTATGGTTTGACTCGGGCGTATCGCATTTTACCGTGCTGGGTCAGCGTGAAGAGCTGTCTGTACCGGCTGATTTGTACTTGGAAGGCTCTGACCAACACCGCGGGTGGTTCCAATCCTCCTTATTGACCAGTCTTGCGATCAATGGCGATGCACCTTATAAGCAGGTGTTAACGCATGGTTTTACCGTGGATAAAGACGGTAAGAAGATGTCAAAATCATTGGGCAATGTCGTTGCGCCACAGGATATAGCCAATAAATATGGGGCGGATATCTTGCGATTGTGGATAGCCGCGGCAGATTATCGTTATGAAATGACGGTATCAGATGAAATTATCAGTCGGACTGCCGATGCCTACCGACGCATTCGTAATACAGCGCGTTTTCTATTGGCAAATATGAGTGGGTTTAATCCAAAGACCGATGCAGTGCCTTATGACGAGATGTTGCCGTTAGATCAATGGGCAATTGGTCAGGCTGCGCGCATACAGCAGGAAGTCAAAACGGCCTATGAAAATTATCATTTCAATGCCATTTATCAGTCCGTCACCCATTTCTGTTCTGTGGAGTTAGGCGCTTTTTATCTGGACGTGATTAAAGATCGTCAGTACACATGCAAGGCTGACAGTTTGCCACGTCGTTCCGCACAAACGGCTTTGTATCACATTGTTGAAGCCTTGACGCGTTGGATTGCGCCGATTTTAAGCTTTACGGCTGAAGAAATTTGGCAGGCTTTGCCGGGTGAACGTACAGAAACGATTTTTACCGAACAATGGTATGACGGCCTGACGTCGCTAGACGAAACGAAACCAATGAATTCGGCTTACTGGACCCAGATGATGAATGTACGTTCAGCAGTGGCTAAACAGTTGGAACAGTTGCGTAACGACGGCGTGGTGAAAGGGTCTTTGACCGCTGAAGTGACGCTGTACGCTGATGGTGAGTTATTTGAACAAATTCAAGCGCTCCAGGATGAATTGCGGTTTGTTCTGATTACCTCTTATGCCAAGATAAAGCCTCTCTCAGAAAAAACCGATACAGCTGTAGCGACAGATGTCGATGGTTTATGGGTGGATGCTGGCGCGGCGGATAAACCCAAGTGCGGTCGTTGTTGGCATCATCGTGAGGAAGTTGGTACCTTGAAGGATGATGGCTTATGTCAGCGTTGTATGGACAATGTTCATGGCGATGGGGAAACTCGAAACTTTGCTTAAAAATAACCAGGCCTGGTTATTTTTAACTGCCGAATGGCTTAAAGGAATAGGATGAAGTCTTTATCACAAACAGCGCTAGCAACCGTTTGGTTCGCTCTTATTTTAATCATTGTAGACCAATTGACTAAATATTGGGTTAATCAAGCCCTGGTGTTGGGCGAACCGGTTGCGATTATGCCTTATTTGAACTTTACCTTGGTTTACAACTATGGTGCGGCCTTTAGCTTTTTAGCCGATATGGGCGGTTGGCAAAGGTGGTTTTTTAGTGGCCTAGCATTGATCGTGGGCGGAGGGCTGTTGTTTTGGTTGGCTAGATTGCCTAAGGGGTGGACGGTTGAAGTGCTAGGGATTAACCTGATTTTAAGCGGCGCCGTCGGCAATCTGATTGATCGCATTATCGCAGGTCGCGTGACCGATTTTATCGATTTTTATATTGGTGGTTGGCATTATGCAACGTTTAATGTTGCTGATATCGCCATCAGTGTTGGTGCGGCACTGTTGTTATTATCGGAGTTTTGGTTGAAACCTCGTCAGCAAAAGCAATCAACTTGAGGTCCTCTTGAGTTTGCTCGTGGTTACTTAGGTCATTTCAGCTTGGTTAGATCGGTGTTTTGGCTGTTTTAGCCGTCGTAATTGGTGATTTAACTTTAAAAGTCGGCAATGCATTTTCCAAAAAAGGTAAGCTGCATTAAAGGCGCTTAAGGTGCTTTTTTGTTGAATGGGCGTTGACGTGGATTGCATTGTTAAAAACCTTGTGTGATTGATCAATTCACTTAGGATGCCGTTTGCTTTCGAAGTATTTTTAGCATTCGATAGGATGGGTAGCCATCTGCAGGAAGATTATGTCGTGCTTGAAATTCGCGTAATGCCCGTCGGGTGTTATTACCCACAATCCCATCAATACTATTAATCTGAATACCTGATCGGCGTAATCGTTGTTGTAATTCTATAATTTCTTGGCGCGTTAAGGCATGATCGTCATCCGGCTGTGAACTTTGTAGTGCATCTCGACCGACGATACGGTCTGCCAGGTGGCCGACTGCGAGCGCATAATTGTCAGATCGGTTCCAACGCTTAATCACTTCATAATTATTAAAAACTAAAAAAGCGGGTCCGCGATAATCATAGGGTAAGATGAGCGCGGCATCCATGGCTTCAATGGGTAACGGGCGGCCATCCGCGAGGGTTAACCCGAGTTTTTGCCAGTCTGCAAGCGACTTCCTAGATTCCCCATCGGCTAAAGCATAATCAAACCCTTTAGGTAACTTGACTTCTCTCCCCCAGTTTTCAGCGGTCTGCCAGCCCATCGCTTTGAGAAAGTTACCCATCGAGTGAAAGACATCTGGCAGGCTGTTCCAAAGATCTCGCTTTCCAGACTGGTCTGCATCCACTGCATAGCGCAAATAATTGCTCGGCATAAATTGACATTGTCCCATTGCACCCGCCCAGGAGCCGCGCATTTGCTCAACGGGAATATGGCCTTGATCCAAAATCGTGAGAGCAGCAAGTAATTCTTTTCGAAAATAATCATCTCGTCTAGGGTCATAGGAGAGGGTTGCAAGCGATTCAATAATGGGGGTGTTGCCTGTATAACCACCGAAGTTGGTTTCCATGCCCCAAAAAGCAATTAAAAAACGACCGGGTATGCCATATTTCCGGGTAACTTCATGCAGCTGAGAGCGATGCTTTTGATAAAGTGTTCGACCTTTGTTTATCCGCCAGTCAGTCACCGCACTATTAAAGTATTGCCAAAAAGTACGGGTGAATTCAGGTTGTTTGCGATCCAGCTCAAGAACACGGTGGTTTAAGTGGACGCCGCTGAATGCTTTTTCGAGTGTTTGGGATGAGATATTGGCTTTGCGCGCTTGTTGTTTAAATGATGCTAACCATTGCTGAAAATCTTGTTCTGTTTGAGTTGGCGGGGTATAAGCATAAGTTGTAGCACTAAAGACGGAACATAGGAGTGTGCAGATGAGAAAGCGTGCGGTTAAGGGCATCATTTTATAGGGGGTATCACTTTTTATTCATTAGTTTGATCGTTTTAACGGGCTTTAAAACCAACCCAAGGGTCTGGATGAATGTCTTTTCAGGTGTCGTAAGCGCATTTTACTAAAGTGGTAGGAGACAATGCAGTAAAATAGCGGTTTTGTCAGTGGGTATTTTCAATGTGTCGTTTTTTTGCAACGGTTCCAAAAGGGTTAAATGAGCTGCTACGCCAAGAGCTAACAGACTTAGGCGCGTCCACCATTAAAACCCAGCCAACGGGCGCTACTTTTGAAGGAACTTTAGAGGTCGGCTATCGGGCTTGTTTGTGGTCGCGATTGGCCAATCGGATTTACCATATCATTCTGGAAACCGAACTGCCGAATCAAGAGGCGTTAACCCAAGCCGTGGCAGCATTAGATTGGTCTGCCTATTTCACAGCTGATCAGACGTTTGCAGTGTCATTTTCTGGAGAAGGACTGGGCATTACCCACAGTCATTATGGCGCTTTAAAAGTGAAAGACGGCATCGTTGATTATTTTCGAGCTGCTGGCCAAATGCGCCCACAAGTCGACACCGATTTCCCCGATGTCCGAATTCATGCCCATATCAATCGTAATCAATTAACCCTTAGCTTGGATTTGGTGGGTTATAGCCTGCACCAACGAGGCTATCGTGAAGGGGAGCAGGTTACCGCTCCCCTTAAAGAAAATGTCGCCGCGGCGATCTTATTACGAGCCAATTGGCCAGAAATTGCCCAACAGGGCGGCGCGCTCTATGATCCGATGTGTGGGTCTGCAACCTTTCTGATTGAAGGGGCACTAATGGCGGCGGATGTTGCACCAGGCCTTGAAAAATCGCACAAGATGGCTTTGACTCGATTATTGGATTTTGATGCTGATTTATGGAAAGATTTGACCCAGGATGCTGAACAACGTCAGCAGGTCGGACGCCAGCAGTTACCGGCGATTTATGGCTCAGATATTTCGCATAAATCGTTGGATGTGGCGGAGGATGCCATTGCTGCTGCAGGGTTTTTAGAGGCGATTGAACTTAAACAAATGTCGATTGAACAGGGACGTCGATGGGGCGATTGGACGCGTTGTTAACCCGCCTTATGGTGAACGTCTGGAAGATGAAGACACCATAAAACCCATTTATCTTAAATTGGGAGAATATCTGAAATCTGAATTTAAAGGTTGGCAAGCCGCTGTTTTAACCTGTCACACTGAACTGGGTTTGTTTTTAGGCATGAAAGCCAAGCGTTCACATGATTTTTATAATGGCGCCATGGCCTGTCGATTATTTCGTTTTGACATAGAAGAAAGTTGGTTTCGGCAGCCTGCCTTGCAACCCA
>CBFHUY010000003.1:0-37447 GCA_965658885.1 Hydrogenovibrio sp. | reverse complement strand
TTAAGCTGTTATAGCAAAGCGTAATAAGAGATGAAGGCATTAAACCTAAAATTAATAACAATGCTGATACAAAGCTCACAGCCCATTTTAACTGTCGGCTGACTGGTTCAATCGGTGTGGCATCATCTGGATCATCAAAATACATCACCTTAACGACTCTTAAGTAGTAGAAGGCACTGATAACCGCTGTAACAACGGCTAGGACAGCTAACCAAGTGAAGCCTGCTTGCACGACCTCCTCAATCACTAATATCTTGGCATAGAAGCCAATGAAAGGCGGAATCCCAGCCATTGAGAACATCACAAATAACATCATGAGTGCTAACCAAGGATTCCGTTGATTCATCCCTTTAAAGTCCGCAATTAAATCAAATTCTGTATTGGTTCGAGCCAAGGCAACAATCATCCCAAATGCGGCTAAAGCAGTAATGGAATAGACAATGATATAGAACATCGCTGCAGAATAACCACCTGGATTTGCCGCAATGATACCCAATAACAAGAAGCCAATATGACCAATCCCAGAATAAGCCAATAGTCGCTTAAGATTTTCTTGGACTAGCGTAACCACGGCGCCAACAATTAATGAAAGAATGGTGATAATAATAATTAACGCTTGCCAATCCGCCACTAAATCTGGAATAGCCTCAACCAATACTCGGTATAAGATGGCAAAGGCTGCGATTTTGGAAGCCGTTCCCATATACAAAGTCACTGCTGTTGGCGCACCTTCATAAACATCAGGCACCCACATGTGGAATGGAACGGCACCCAATTTGAATGCCAAACCAATTACGACAAACACAACACCAAATGAGAGTACGACATCATCAGCAGAACCGCTGGCAATAACTTTCGCCATTTCATCGAACTGTATCGTTGCTGTTGCACCATAGATCATCGAGAAACCGTAAAGCAGCATCCCTGTAGCTAAGGCACCTAGCACGAAATATTTCAAAGAAGATTCTAGTGCTTTTGAATCAGATTTTCTCATGGCGACTAAGGTATAAATGGCCAACGACATGATTTCAAGCCCCAAATAAAGGGTGATGAAATTATAAGCGGACACCATAACCAACATCCCAAGGATGCCAAATAACCCAAGCGTAAAGAACTCGCCACGATAAAACTTGGCCTGCAACAAGTATTCACGCGAGAACATGAATATCCCCATTGAGATCAATATGATGAAAAGCTTTAAAATGTCACCAAATTGATCACGAACGAAGCTACCACTAAAGGTGATTGTTTGTTCTGTAGCAAAACTTGATAGCAACAACATTCCCACAATAAACAAGGTAAATTGTGTTGCATAATAGGTCGCAAATTGATGACGTTTAGACCAGATGGTGTCTGCCACAAGAATCAGCGATGTTAACGTTAACAGCGCAATTTCAGGGATGGCAGGAAGAAAACTGGGAATAACAAAATTCATACGATTAACTCACCTATAGATTCTTATAATTTTGAAGTGGTTGCTTGGACTAGTAAATTGGCCACCGATGAGTGCATCACTTCAATGAGCGGTGCCGGGTAAACCCCAAGCAGAACGACGGCAAACGCCAGCGTTCCCATAATGATAAACTCGCGCTTGCTTAAATCCTGCAACTTGCCAACCTGCTCATTTGCAACAGGTCCAAAGTAAACACGTTTCACCATCCACAATGTATAGGCAGCCCCAATAATCAATGTTGTTGCCGCAACTAAACCATACCAAACATTCGCCTTAAAGGCTGCAAGGATAACCATGAACTCCCCGACGAAACCGGAAGTACCAGGCAAACCAGCGTTTGCCATAGAGAACAATACTGCAAAGAACCCAAACCAAGGCATCACATTGACAACCCCGCCATAAGCAGAAATTTCACGAGTATGCATTCGGTCATATAACACACCGATCATCAAGAACATGGCACCGGAAATAAACCCATGAGAAATCATTTGAATCATGGCCCCTTCCATACCAATCATGGCTCCTTGTGAGGAACCGGTGGTTTGAACAATGTCGTAAACCAAAAACATCCCGATTGTCACAAAGCCCATATGTGAAATTGACGAATAGGCGACCAATTTTTTCATATCAGACTGCACCATCGCGACTAAACCAATATAGAAAATGGCAATTAATGATAAGGCAATCACTAACCAATCTAATGTCATAGAGGCATCTGGCGTAATCGGCAAGCTAAAGCGAACAAACCCGTAGCCCCCCATTTTCAGCATAATCGCCGCCAGAACAACCGAACCGGCAGTCGGCGCCTGTACGTGAGCGTCTGGCAACCAAGTATGCACTGGGAACATAGGCACCTTAACCGCAAAGGCAATTAAGAACGCCAAGAAAATAAAGATT
Source organism: Hydrogenovibrio sp. (assembly GCA_965658885.1). Lineage (GTDB taxonomy): Bacteria > Pseudomonadota > Gammaproteobacteria > Thiomicrospirales > Thiomicrospiraceae > Hydrogenovibrio. Next base: position 35,097 of record CBFHUY010000003.1, on the reverse strand, counting down.
TGTGCTGTCATCGCAATCGGCATTGCATGAAAATCCAAAATCGAGAAGCTACCTGATTGGAAATACATATAAATAAAGGCAACCAACATAAAGACTGAACCAAAGAAGGTATACAAGAAGAACTTCAAGGTTGCATAAACACGATCTTGACCACCCCATTTACCTATCACGATAAACATCGGAATCAACAAAGCTTCCCAGAACACATAGAACAAAATAGAGTCTAGTGCCGCAAAAACACCAATCATCAGTCCTTGCATGATCATAAAGGCGCCCATGTACTGCTCTACACGCTCTTTAATCACTTCCCAAGCCGAAGCAATAACCAAAATTTGGGTAAAGGTTGTTAACAGGATTAATGGCATCGAAAGCCCATCAACACCCAAATAATAATAAATATTAAATTGAGAAATCCATTCTGTTTTTTCAACAAATTGCATTGCTGACGTACTTGAGTCAAACGCAGTCCACAAAGTCAATGACGCAAGAAAAGTGGCTATTGAAACCCCTAGTGCTGTCCACTTTGCAAAACTGTCTCTATCTCGACCCAAAAATAAAATTAATGCACCACCAATGATTGGTAACCAAATCAGGGTACTTAAAATAGGAAAACCGAACACCATGAAATTAATTCCCTTCTCTATTTATTATTATCATTACCACAGCACCCAAATAAGCATTGCAAGCAGTCCAAAAATCATTACAAATGCATAGTGATACAGTAAACCTGTCTGACTAAGTCTTAAAGCAGATGCCATATTCATTACTGACTCAAAACTATTTGTGACAATCCCTTTATCAATGACTCTTACATCGATAGATCGCCAAAAATATCCTCCTAATTTGCGTGCGCCATTTTGGAAGACAATTTCATTAAAGCGGTCAAAACCATAGGCATTATTAAGCATTGCAAACCCTCTTGGGCAACTACTCTTAATACGAGCAGGAATATCTGGCCGCTTCAGATAGAAGAACCAAGCCAATACAACACCGGCCGTTGCCAACATCACAGGAAGTGTCGTTAGGGAATGAATAACCATATCCAGAATACCGTGATAATGATGATGATATAGCATACCTAACACATCATGCTCAGGCAGTACTTGGATTGCAGTGCCAAAGTAGTCTCCTGACCATACTGATGCGAGCATCGGCGCACCCATAATAACCGCAGGGATAGCTAACAATATCAAAGGAATCGTCACGACTTTAGGCGACTCTGAAATGGTATGTGACTTCACATAATCGGATTCTTCGCCATGGAAAACCAAGAAGAACATTCTAAAGCTATAGAAGGCTGTAATAAACACCCCTAGAACCAACAATACATAGGCATAATCAGCTCCGTAAGCACTCGATGTTTCTAGTGCCATTAGAATGCTGTCTTTTGAGAAGAAACCTGCAAAACCCGGGAAGCCGATTAAAGACAAAGAACCAATCAACATTGTCCAATAGGTAATGGGCATATGTTTTTTCATGCCCCCCATTTGACGAATATCCTGAATATGATGCATCGCAATAATAACTGAACCAGCCGCTAAGAATAGGAGCGCCTTAAAGAATGCGTGGGTTAATACATGGAACATCCCTGCCGCATAAGCCGAAGCCCCTAATGCAGCAACCATATAACCAAGTTGTGACAAGGTTGAATAAGCAACGACACGTTTAATATCATTCTGAACAATCCCAAGTGCCCCCATCATAAAGGCAGTGGTCGCACCAATGATCATGACTGTACTTAATGCAACTTCGGATAACTCAAATGCAGGCGATAATCTAGCGACCATGAAGATACCCGCGGTGACCATGGTTGCCGCATGAATTAACGCGGAAATGGGCGTTGGACCTTCCATTGACTCTGGAAGCCAAACATGTAATGGCATTTGTGCCGACTTACCCATTGCACCCACAAATAAGAACAAACACATAGCCGTAATCACAGACCATTCAACACCTGGGAAAAAGCTAATCGTCGTTCCAGTATGCGCCTCTAATCCTGCAAAAAATTCACGGTAATCCAGTGTATTGAAATACATCACCACTATGGCAATACCAATCAAGAAACCGAAATCCCCAACGCGATTCACTAAGAAAGCTTTTAAATTGGCTTGAATTGCCGATTCACGTTTCATATAGAAACCGATTAATAGGTATGAAACTAAGCCAACCGCTTCCCAACCGAAGAAGAGTTGCAAGAAGTTATTAGCCATCACCAAGGACAACATTGCAAAAGTAAATAGCGAGATATAACTAAAGAAGCGCTGATAGTAAGGGTTATGATGATCATAATCCTCATCATGATCCATATAGCCAATGGTATAAATATGAACCATTAAGGAGACAAAAGTTACAACCAACATCATGGTCGCAGATAGGTTATCAATCATATAACCTATCTCAAATTTCATCCCATCTGAAACCAACCAAGTATAAAGCGAGGTATTAAACTCTGAATGACCATTCACTACAAACATCCAAAAGACGTAAGCAGATAAAACGGTAGAGACGGCCACCCCAAAAATCGTGATGGTGTGCGCACCCTTACGTCCAATTTGACGCCCGAATAAACCTGCAGCCACTGCGCCAAACAATGGTGACAAAAGGATAACGGTTAATAAAAATTTCAATATCATAGTCTATTATCCTTTCAGCGAACCTAATTCATCGACATTAATACTCTTACGATTACGGAAGACCAATACAATAATCGCAAGTCCAATTGCCGCTTCAGCAGCAGCCACTGTCAAAATAAAGAAGACAAATATTTGACCCGTTACATCATTCAGGTAATGAGAAAAAGCAATAAAGTTCGTATTCACTGCCAACAATAGCAATTCGATAGACATTAATAAAACAATGACATTCTTTCGGTTGAGAAATATACCGGCCATACTGACCATAAACAAAATGGCACCAAAAACTAAGTAATCTGATAAAGCTATCATCAGTCCTTCTCCTCCTCGGGTAAATCGGCATCTTTTTTGACAGCATCCATTTTGACCATTCTGAAATAGTCAGCTGACTTAGCCTTAACTTGTTTATCAATATTTTGATATAAAACTGTTTTTGGCGGCCGTCTTCTCAATGTCAAGGTGATTGCCGCAACAATCCCGACCAATAGCAAAACCGCAGCTAATATAAATGCAAAAACGTGGGTTGTATATAAAGGAACGGCTATTGATAGTGTATTACTGACATTCTCATCCATCACAGGAGAACTGACTTGCTCTAAACCAAACCGGCTTGGGCCAACCACTAAATAAATCAAGGCAAAAATAGCCAATGCCGTTAATGCCCCTAACGGGTAATAGCGGGTGAAGCCTTCTTTAATCGTAGCGACATTAATATCCAGCATCATCACCACAAATAAGAATAACACCATCACAGCACCAACATAGACAAGGATCAGCACCAGGCCTAAGAATTCGGCTTGAGCGATTAGCCATACGCCAGCAGTAGATACAAAAGTCAGTACCAACCATAATGCAGCCTTAACTGGGTTCTTTACACTAATCACCATCAAGCCTGATAACGCGGCAATGGTCGTGAGTATATAAAATATAAATTGTTCAAACGTCATTTACACTGTCTCTTTAATTGATTAAGGCTTTATCGATATTTTGCATCTGCTGCTCGATCAGCAGCAATTTGAGCTTCATGCTGATCACCAAATGCCAACAGTCTTTCTTTGGTGACAATATTCGGGCCACGCTCATGAAATTCATACTCGTATACTCGAGTTTCAACAATCGCATCTACGGGACAGGCTTCCTCACAAAAACCGCAATAGATACATTTAAACATATCAATATCATATTGAACGGTTCTACGTGAACCATCGGCTCTTTCTTCCGATTCAATGGTAATCGCATTAGCGGGACATACCGCTTCACATAATTTACAAGCGATACAACGTTCTTCACCACTGTCATAACGACGCAAGGCATGATGCCCTCTAAAACGGGGTGAATAGGGTGTTTTTTCTTCTGGATAACGAACCGTAATTTTCTTCTTAAAGAAGTATTTCCCGGTTACGGCAAGTCCTTTAAATAACTCAATAAGCCCAAAGGTTTTTACTTGATGTCTAATAAATGTAATCATTCCATACCCCTTAATTGAACCAAGGACCAACTCTATAGTAGGCCATTGCACCCACCACAAATACCCAAACGATTGTGACAGGAATAAAGACCTTCCAACCCAATCGCATTATTTGGTCATAACGGTACCGAGGAAAGGTTGCACGGAACCACAAGAAGATAAAGAGGAAAAGTGCAACTTTTGCAAACAACCATATAAAACCAGGAACCCAAGCTAGTAATTCACCGAGAACAGGAACGCCTTCAAAAGGAGATAACCACCCGCCTAAAAACATGATCGCCGTCATAAAGGAAATCAAAATCATCATGGCGTATTCAGCCAAGAAGAAAATTGCAAAGGCCATACCGGAATATTCAACATGGAAACCGGCAACAATCTCAGACTCCCCTTCCGCGACATCAAATGGTGCTCGGTTGGTTTCCGCAACACCGGATAAGAAATACACAAAAAACATAGGCAATAATGGAATCCAATACCAATGCAAAATGCCACCCTGTTGACCTTCAACAATAGCAGTCAAGTTCATACTACCGGCAACCATCAACACCGTTACCAGAGCAAACCCCATGGCAATCTCATAAGAAATTTTTTGTGCAGAAGCACGCATGGCACCGAGGAAGGCATATTTAGAGTTTGATGCCCAACCGGAAATAACAACCCCATAAACCACCACTGAAGAGACCGCCAACACATATAGTAGCCCCGCATTGATATCAGCAGCCACCACACCATTCGCATCAAATGGAATCACCGCCCAAGCAGCAATGGCTGGTGCCAAAGCTAAAACAGGCGCTATGACAAAAAGATAAAGGTTCGATTGAGATGGAAAAATAATTTCCTTATTCATTAGCTTTAAAGCATCAGCAATAGGTTGCAGCCACCCTTTTGGCCCAACTCGGTTAGGCCCCATTCGGATTTGCATATACCCAATCACTTTACGCTCAAAAAAGGTTAACCAAGCGACAGCCAGTAACACTGGCAAAATAACGGCTACAGCCTGAATTAATAAAGTAATTAAAATGGCTAGCCAATCATAAAGAAAGGAAGAGAGCCAGGTTTGTAACGCATCAAACATCTTATATTATCCTCTACCTTAAATAACGTTCACGTTTGCATCAGGAGTCGCTTGCAAGGACGGTGACCGTCTCACTAACGCATCCACTTGATACATGGAAATGAATTGTGCTGGAAGCAGTGAATCCGACGATTCTGTATCAACATTCAGTTCAGACAAGTCCACTGTTGCAACCAATTCTGATCCGACCTCTGCAAAAACTTCATTACTATGCACATAGTCAAAACCTTCTAACTCAAGCATATTGCCTAATACTCGAAGCACCTTCCAAGCAGGCTTAATATCATCTGCTGGTTCTATTGCCATCTTAAACGACTGCTTGACACCGCAGGCGTTAACAAATGTACCCGCCGTTTCAGCAAAGGTAGAAATCGGCAACAATACATCGGCATATTCTCTTTGGGTTTCACTATCGAACGCTGTTAGATTAATCACGCACTCAGCCGAGCGCATGGCTTTCATAGCTAAGTCTCCATCTAGGCAGTCTTTCTCAGGCTCAATGCCCATATTGATAAAGGCTTTTGTTTTCCCAGAAAGCAATGATTGAACATGTTTGCCATTATTAGGAGTGAATTTCGCCAGATGTGCACCCACGTCATTTGCCGCTAACGGTAACACATTTAAAGTTGAATTCGTCAGTTCGGCAAGCTGTTGGGACAAGATGACAAGCTGTGAATATTGACTATCCATTTGAGCGATTTGTCCAAGCATAATGGAACCTGATTCAGCGGCCATTAATTGTTTAGCAAGTGCCACCTGTTCTGGGGTTGCTTCAATTGATTTTAACCAGGCCTGGTCGTTTTTACCCGCTAAATCAGTTGCAGCCTTAACCAATCCCTTCAATGACTGAACCATATTCGTATCAATGAATTGATGCGATAGATCATAATTGAAATCAAATTGTTGCGGGTTAATCACAGAAATATGATTCCCATTGAGCTGTGCTTTGCGAAGGCGATGGTTTAGCAAAGGCAGTTCTTTTCTTAAATAGGATCCCACCAGCACGACTTCAGATAAGGATTCAACCTCTGGCAAACTGTGATTCAGTTTTGGTGCAAAAATACCGGCTGCATCCAAGGTAAAATCTTGTTGGCGTAAACGATGATCGATATTTTCAACACCGATTGCTCTGGCTAATTTCTGCAAAAGATGCAATTCTTCCAACGTTGAATTGGATGACGCAAGAACACCGAAATGCTCTGAATCCGCTTTCGCATATTGGCCAATCTTATCAGCTGCAAATGCTAACGCATCTTCCCAACTGACCGTTTGCCATTGGCCATGTTTTTTGATCATCGGAAAGCGTAAACGGTCTTCATGGTGGATAGATTCGTAAGAATAACGATCTCTGTCAGAAATCCAAACTTCATTAATGGTTTCATTTTCGGCGGGAACCACACGTTTGACGCGGTTATTTTTAACATGTAACGTTAAGTTAGAACCAATACTATCATGTGGTGAAATGGATTTGTGTGCGGTCAATTCCCAAGGACGGGCAGAATAGCGGAAAGGTTTAGAAGTTAAAGCGCCAACAGGACAAAGATCAATCATATTCCCCGACATCTCTGAAGTGACTGACTTCTCAATGTAAGTCCCAATCTCCATCCATTCACTTCGACCCGTAGCCCCGAGTTCCATCATACCGGCCACTTCCTGACCAAATCGAACACAACGCGTACAATGAATACAACGTGTCATATCGGTATGGATCAGTGAACCAAGATTCTTATTACCCACAACGCGTTTTGTTTCAGAATACCTTGAAACATCATCTCCATAGGTCATGGCAACATCTTGGAGTTCGCATTCACCCCCTTGGTCACAAATCGGGCAGTCAAGAGGATGGTTTATCAGCAAAAATTCCATCACTGATTTTTGAGCAGCAACCGCCTTTTTAGATTTGGTATGCACTTTCATGCCGTCAGTCACAGGGGTTGCACAAGCAGGTAGAGCTTTAGGTGCCCCTTCCACTTCGACCAAGCACATACGACAACTCGCCGCAATGGACAATTTTTTGTGATAACAAAAACGGGGAATCGAAATCTGAGCGTTATCAGCAACATCAATTAACATGTCACCTTCGCGTGCTTCTACCACCTGATCATTAATTTCAATTTTTACCATAATTTTTGACCTAAACTATTATTCGGGTATGTTTTATTGCAATAAAATAAAGCTTTATTGCCTATCGAAAATACTACAACCATGATCGATGTAGTGGCGGAACTCATGCTCATAGTGCTCAATCGCACTCGTCAATGCAATGGTTGCCGCATCCCCTAAACCACAGATAACGCGCCCCATAATTTTGCCGGACACATCCTTCAATGCTTCAATATCTTCAGGCCGACCTTTGCCAGCACGAATCCGTTTTACAACCCGATATAACCAACCCGTTCCTTCACGACAAGGTGTACATTGGCCACAAGACTCATCCCAATAAAAATGGCTTAAATTTTCGACGACTTTAACAATATCGGTATGGTCATCCATCACGATCATTGAGCCGGCACCTAAGAAAGAACCTGCTTTCGCGATAGAATCATAATCCATATTCATTTCCATCGCTTTTTCAGCTGGTAAAAATGCTGTGGATGCACCACCTGGTATAACCGCTTTGAGTTGACGCCCTTTCCAAACACCGCCTGCTAATTCCAGCAAATCTTTGAAAGGTGTTCCCATACGAACTTCAAAATTTCCAGGCTTTAAAACATGACCCGAAACAGAATAACACTTTGTACCGCCTGCATTCGCAACACCTAGGTCATTAAACCATTCGCCACCTTTGGCAAGAATCATTGGAATCGATGCCAATGTCTCCGTATTATTAATAGTCGTAGGTTTACCATAAAGTCCATAACTGGCTGGAAATGGCGGCTTGAATCTCGGTTGCCCTTTTTTGCCCTCAATAGATTCAATCAACGCCGTTTCTTCACCACAGATATAAGCACCGGCACCTAAATGCGCATTCAAGTCAAAATCATATCCGGAACCCAAAATATCTTTGCCAAGCAAACCTGCTTCGCGTGCTTGTAAAATCGCATTATGAAATCGTTGGTAAGGCTCCCAAAACTCGCCTCGAATATAGTTATATCCGGATGATGCCCCAATCACATAACCGGCAATCATCATCCCTTCGACCAGTGCATGAGGGTTATAACGAAGAATATCTCTATCCTTAAAGGTACCTGGTTCCCCTTCATCCGAGTTACAAACAATATACTTGTCTCCCGGTGCATTACGATTCATGAAGCTCCATTTGAGCCCAGTTGGAAACCCAGCACCGCCTCGACCGCGGATGTTAGAAACTTTCACCTCATCAATAATTTCTTGCGGGGTCAAGTCACCAGCGAGGACTTTCTTCCATACTTCATAACCACCATTCGCAATATAGGTATCAATGTCCCAAGATTTGTCTAAATGATTTAAACGGTAACAATTTTCATTTTGATGCACCATATCACTACTCCAAGCCGTCTAAAATCTCATCCACAGATGATTCGGTTAAGTTTTCATAATAGGTCTTTCCAATTTGCATCATTGGAGCCCCACCACATGCGCCCAAACATTCAACTTTCTTAATAGAAAAGCGGCCATCTTTAGACACTTCACCTGGCTTGATATCAAATCTATTTTCTAAGTGTTCGATAATATCTTCACTACCTCTTAACATACAAGAGATACTGTTACACACACAAACTTTATGCTGACCAACGGGTTGATGTTCATAGTTACTATAAAAAGTGGCAACCTCATAAACAGCTGCAGACGGCATTTCTAAGTAAGCTGCAACCTGATCCATTAAATCCGGTGTGAGATAACCACCCTGGGTTTCTTGGACGATTCTTAAAGAAGCCATTACAGCAGATTGTTTTTGATCATCAGGATAACGTGCTACCCAGCGATCAATGCGTTCTTTTACACTTCCGGTTATCACCGAATCTGTCTTTAAATTCATCTATCCACTTCTCCAAAAACGATATCCTGAGTCCCAATAATTGATACGACATCGGCAATCATATGGCCCTTTGTCATTTCATCTAAGCCTGCAAGGTGTGCAAAACCAGGTGCTCTCACCTTCATTCGATAAGGCTTATTCGCACCATCTGAAACCATATAGATGCCAAACTCACCCTTAGGATGTTCTACCGCACTGTAACATTCACCTTCTGGCACCGAATATCCTTCGGTAAACAACTTAAAGTGATGTATCAAAGCTTCCATATTGGATTTTGCATCTTCACGGGAGGGTGGCGTCACCTTATGATCATCTGCGATAACCGGTCCTGGATTTTCTCTCAGCCAGTTCACACATTGTTGAATAATCTTGTTCGACTCACGCATTTCGGCAACACGAACGAGATAACGACTATAAGTATCCCCCTCTGTCCCCACCGGGATGTCAAATGCCAAACGATCATAGACTTCATAAGGCTGTTTCTTACGAAGATCCCACTCAACGCCAGATCCTCTTAACATCGGCCCCGTAAACCCGAGTTGCAATGCCCGTTCAGGAGAAACAATGCCAATATCGACGGTTCTTTGTTTCCAAATTCGGTTATCGGTTAAGAGTGTTTCATACTCATCAACATAGCCGGGGAAGCGCTTAGTAAATGCTTCGATGAAATCCAATAAAGATCCTTCACGATCTTCATTTAGCTTGTCTAATTTCTTACCCGTATGCCACTTAGAAGCCTCATGCTTAGCCATTGTATCGGGCAAATCACGATAGACGCCGCCTGGACGATAATAGGCAGCATGCATCCGAGCACCCGATACCGCTTCATAACAATCCATTAAGTCTTCACGCTCTCTAAAAGCATAAAGAAAGACCGTCATAGCACCAATATCTAAAGCATGAGCACCCAACCACATTAAGTGGTTCAGCAGACGAGTAATCTCATCAAACATAACGCGAATATATTGCGCACGCTCGGGAACCGTCACCCCTAACATCTTTTCAATGGCCATGACATAAGCATGCTCATTAGCCATCATCGACACATAATCCAATCGATCCATATAACCGATAGACTGGTTGTATGGCTTATATTCGGCCAGCTTTTCAGTTCCACGATGCAATAATCCGATATGTGGATCAGCTCGAACAATCGTTTCCCCATCAAGCTCAAGCACAAGACGAAGCACACCATGCGCTGATGGATGCTGAGGTCCAAAATTAAGGGTATAGTTGCGAATTTCTGACATAATGATTCTCTCTACTTATCCGTTGGGCTCAGCATCATGCCGGATGACTCGGGGCACATTCACACGATTTTCAATGGTAACAGGCTCATAAACAACCCGGGCTTTTTCAGCATCATAACGCATTTCGACATGACCAATTAAAGGGAAGTCCTTGCGTAAAGGGTGACCGACAAAGCCGTAATCCGTTAGAATTCGACGTAAATCAGGATGCCCTTCAAACAAAATACCAAATAAATCGAACGCTTCTCTTTCAAACCAATTGGCTGAACTCCAGATGGAGACCACTGATGGCACAATCGGAAATTGCACATCACTTGGAAACACTTTCACTCTGAGTCTGACATTGTGTTGAACTGACAATAAGTGGTAAACAACGGCAAATCGGCGGGGCATAACCTCATCTGAATCCGCTTCATTGGTGTCAAAGTCAAACACACCACGACTGAATCCAGATCGTGAAGCCGTTCTGGTTTCCCAGGTAACATCACCATAAGCAAGGTAATCAACCCCACAAACATCGATCAACAGCTCAAAGCCAAGTTGGCTTTTAATTTTTTCAAATGCATCAAATGCCTGATCAGGTGCCAACTCGATGGTCAACTCTCCCAGTGCACGCTTCGATGCAACCACTGCATCGCCTAGAGATTCTTCTACGCTAGCTTGTAACTCTATAATTGATTGATTCATATCTTTTATCCAGTAAACACACTATCGTGCAATGGTATTAGTACGCTTAATCTTATTTTGTAATTGAATAATGCCATACAACAAGGCTTCGGCAGTTGGAGGGCAACCTGGAACATAGATATCAACAGGAACAATCCGATCACACCCCCTCACAACCGAATAGGAATAGTGGTAATAACCACCGCCATTCGCACAAGATCCCATCGAAATAACCCATCTAGGCTCGGACATCTGGTCATAAACTTTTCGTAGCGCAGGTGCCATCTTATTCACCAAAGTCCCTGCAACAATCATCACATCAGACTGCCTCGGACTTGGACGAAAAATAATCCCAAATCGGTCTAAATCGTAGCGGGCAGCTCCCGCATGCATCATTTCTACCGCACAACAAGCCAAACCAAAAGTCATTGGCCATAAAGACCCTGTACGCGCCCAGTTGATTAACTTATCTGCAGAAGTGGTGACAACCCCTTCTTTTAAAACGCCTTCTATTCCCATTCCAGCGCTCCTTTCTTCCATTCATAAATAAACCCAACAACGAGTAGCGTTAGGAATACGCCCATTGCCAGGATCCCAAAACCGCCGACTTGCTCTAGCGCAACCGCCCAAGGAAATAAAAATGCAATTTCTAAATCGAAAATAATAAAAAGAATGGCAACTAGATAGAAACGAACGTCAAAGCGCATTCTGGAATCTTCAAAGGCTTCAAAACCACACTCGTAAGGCGAGTTTTTCTCCGTATCAGGCCGATCAGGCCCTAATAGATAACCTAAAAGGATTGGCCCAACGCCAAAAAGTATGCCCAACACCACAAACACCAATATCGGTAAGTAATTTTCTAGCATGAATCTCTAGCCTCTCAAAGCACTGCAGTTAGCATTGCAGTATTAACAATGTCAACCAAACTGGTTGATATAAATTTGGTGCCGATGGCCGGAGTCGAACCGGCACAGCTTTCGCCACTACCCCCTCAAGATAGCGTGTCTACCAATTTCACCACATCGGCAAGAATGTATTAATTCGGAACCACAGGTTCATTTGAATCGGATGTTTTTTCCACTTTCTCGGGTGCAACTTTCTCCACAACACTTTGATAACCTTTAGCTTGCTGCGCCCCAAGATAAGCCAAAGACAAACTGGTTACAAAGAATACAAAAGCAACAATCGCGGTCACTTTGAGTAAAAAGTTATTCGAACCACTACTCCCAAAAACGGATTGTGACGAACCGCCACCAAAATTGGCTCCCGCATCTGCGCCTTTTCCTTGCTGCAGCAAAACCAGCACAATCAATATAAAGGCCATAACCAAATGGATTGCCAAAATTATCTGAAACATATTATTGCGCTCCCGCAGCTTTGCATATCGCTAAAAAATCATTGGCATCTAAAGAAGCACCGCCAATCAGACCACCATCAATATCTGGCTGTGAAAACAGTTCAGCTGCATTTCCAGGCTTAACACTACCACCATATTGAATAATGACTTTTTCAGCCACATCCGCATCAAGCGCTGCTAACTGACCACGAATAAATGCATGCACGGCTTGTGCCTGCTCAGAGGTTGCCGTTTTTCCTGTTCCAATTGCCCAGACTGGCTCATAAGCAATCACCACATTTTTAAATGCCTGAATACCCACTAAATCCAACACCGCATTTAACTGCGCCGAGATCACCGCTTCTAAGCGTCCCGCTTCTCGCTCTTCAAGCGTTTCTCCCACACATAAAATAGGTGTTAAGCCTTCAGACAGTGCCGTTTGCACTTTTTGTGCGACCAACTCATTGGTTTCGCCAAACATTGCACGACGCTCTGAGTGTCCTAATATGACATAACGACAACCGAAATCCTTAAGCATGGTGGCTGAAACCTCACCCGTGTAAGCACCTTGAACTGGTTCTATTGCCATATTCTGCCCACCTAAAGCGATGGCATCAGTTGCCAAACAACCTTTCGCATAATCGATATAAATTGAAGGCGGGCAAATAGCCATCAAAGCGCCATTAACTTCTGAAGCGCCTGCATTCAAACCCGTCATCAAATCCTTAATCGATGCCTTACTACCATGCATCTTCCAATTACCGGCTACTAATAGCTGTCTCATTCTTTTTTCAGTCCCTAATGCAAAATTCCGTCTATGTTAGCGGTTTCTTTTTTAAAATACAATCTTGACAAAATTAACAAAATTCTGTTTTTACTAAATCGGCTAACCAAGCGACTTCCCGCTCAACAACCTCCAAACTCTCACCCTCAACCATAACACGAATCAAAGGCTCCGTTCCTGACGCTCGAATCAATACCCGACCTTTACCTGCCATACGTTCTTCTGATGCCAATACAGCCGCTTCTATTGCCGTACTTTTCACCACACACTTAGGATCTTCAACCCGGATATTCTTCAAAATCTGTGGATATTTCTGCATACCCGAACGCAATTCAGACAACGTTTGACCACTATTCATGAGTGCAGCCATCACTTGTAAAGCGGAAACAATGCCATCGCCTGTCGAAGACTTATTCAAACTTAGCACATGCCCTGACGCTTCCGCCCCCAAAATCCAACCTTTTTCTCGCAATGCCTGCATCACATAACGATCACCGACATTGGCTCGGATAAATTCGATGTTCTGTTGAACAAGAGCCTTTTCCAGCCCTAAATTACTCATCACCGTGCCGACAACCCCTTCAACCAAAAAATCGGCTTGAGTTGCCAAAATATACAAAATTTCATCGCCATCAATGGTATCGCCATTGGCGTCCACCATCATGACTCGATCACCATCCCCATCAAAGGCAATCCCGAAATCGGCTTTGACTTCTTGCACTTTCTGACTTAACTGCGCTAAATCGGTAGCACCACAGTTTTGATTGATATTAATCCCGTTTGGCTCAACCCCGATCGATACGACCTCCGCACCCAACTCTTTAAATACAGCGGGCGCAACATGATAAGTCGCGCCATGTGCACAATCAAGCACAACTTTTAGTCCACTGAGTTTTTGGCGCGCATGATAAGTGCTTTTACAAAACTCTATATACCGCCCAGCAGCATCATCAATACGCTTGGCTCGCCCCAATTCATTCGATGGTACCGTCACTAAGTCTGATTCAAATGCCGCCTCAATTTCAAACTCAATTTCGTCAGAAATTTTATGACCCGCTGCAGAAAAGAATTTAATGCCATTATCACAATGCGGATTATGCGATGCGCTAATAACGATCCCCACATCGGCATCAAAGGTTTGCGTCAGATAGGCCACTGCAGGCGTCGGCATAGGCCCTACCAACAACACATCAATTCCAGCCGCAATAAAACCCGCTTCCAAAGCGGACTCAAACATATAGCCTGAAATCCGCGTATCCTTACCAATCAATACCGTCGACTCACCATGATCCTTTAAAACCTTTCCGGTTGCCCAACCTAACTTCAATACCTGTTCTGGGCGGATCATGCCCTTACCGACTTCGCTACGAATCCCATCCGTGCCAAAATATTTTTTGTGCTGACTCATTCTTTACCACTTTAAAACCCATCAAACCCAGGCTAACCAACGTTTAACCACGCTTAATTCACGGCTATCCAAGTCTGAGGGGCGATTAAAAATATGCCATTATAGCCAAAAACCATTGAAATGGGGGCAAGGTTGGCAAAATGATATTTATCATTGAGGATAATCAAAATTTGTGACATCTATTCAATGGTCTGCCCAACCTGGAACTGAAGACAACTTAAAGCCAAACATCTCTATTTCAAATTGTGTAAAATTAGCGCTTTCAATTGATCGGAACGCAGGACTAAAAGATGGGTAGAGCCTACCAAAACCGTAAAGAATCGATGGCAAAAACCTCTGATGCCAAAGCCAAAGTTTATAGCAAATTCAGTCGTGAAATTTATGTATGCGCCAAAAGTGGCGGCATTGAGCCAGAAAGCAACCTGGCCTTGCAAGGCCTGATTGAACGCGCCAAAAAAGCACAAGTACCGGCTCATGTCATAGACAAAGCACTCGATAAAGCCAAAGGCGGCGGCGGTGAAGATTTTGCCATTGCCCGTTATGAAGGTTACGGCCCAGGCAACAGCATGGTCATTATTGAATGCCTGACCGACAACCCCAACCGCACATTTGGCGATGTGCGCAGCTGTTTCACCAAAACCAAAACCAAAATTGGTACCCAAGGCAGTGTTAGCCACATGTTTGATCACGCCGCCATTCTAGTGTTTGCGGGCCAGGACGAGGAAGCCGTATTGGAAGCATTATTAATGGCGGACGTCGATGTTTCTGATATAGAAAATGAAGATGGCAAAATCAGCGTCTTTGTTCCCCATACCGAATATGCCAAAGCGAAAAGCGCCTTAGTCGATGCATTTGGGGCTATTGACTTTGAGGTCGATGAAATTCAATTCCTTCCACAAATGACCAAACCCATCGACAACGACGAAGATCGTGAACAGTTTGAACGTTTTCTCGACATGCTGGAAGATTTGGATGATGTTCAAAACGTCTATTATGACATTGAACTTTAGACTCGAAGCACGATAAAACCACCTATAAAACGACCAGGCCTGGTCGTTTTTACTCTTGTTACACGTTACAAAAACAACTTCTGCTTCGCTAAGCGTGACAGTCGTTTAATGGCATATTCACGCTGCATTGCCTCACTCTTATCCTCACAGACCTCTTGATAGACCAACTCACATGGCCTTCGAGCCTGCGTATATTTTGCCCCGCCTTTTATCTCACCATTATGTTGTCGCAAACGACGCGCTAAATCATTCGTCACACCACAATATAAACTGTGATCAGCACACTTTAATAAATAGACAACCCAAACTTTATCAACCATTCGCCTTAGCCCTTTCTGAACGCCTAAATACAAAAAGCCCGTAAAAAACAACCAGGCCTGGTCATTTTACGGGCTTTTCAATGCTAACGGTTTGAAGGATACTTAAATTGAATCAATCACTTTATTTAAGGTAGCGCTGGGTCGCATAGCTTCACTGGCCAAGGTTTGGTTAAATTTATAATACCCGCCAATATCCATGGCATTACCTTGCACCCCATTGAGTTCTGACATAATCGACTCTTCATTTTCAGATAAAGCAGCTGCCACTGATTCAAAACGGGCTTTTAATTCGGCATCATCTGTTTGCGCGGCTAATTCTTGCGCCCAATACATTGCCAAATAGAAATGACTGCCACGGTTATCAATTTCCCCGACTTTACGAGAAGGTGACTTATTGTTTTCCAGAAAACGACCCGTGGCTTTATCTAAGGTATCGGCCAACACCTGGGCTTTCGGGTTATCGTAATGACTGGCCAAATGTTCCAGCGACACCGCCAACGCCAAAAACTCCCCTAAAGAATCCCAACGTAAGTGGTTTTCAGTCATAAACTGCTGGACATGTTTGGGCGCAGAACCACCCGCACCGGTTTCAAACAAACCGCCACCACTCATTAAAGGCACAATCGATAACATTTTTGCAGAAGTTCCTAATTCCAAAATGGGAACAAGTCGGTGAGATAATCACGCAACACATTCCCAGTCACCGAAATCACATCCTTACCCTCTTTGACATGACGCAAAGTAAAGCGCGTGGCTTCTTCCGGAGACATAATATGAATTTCCAACCCAGTGGTGTCGTGATCCAATAAATAGTGATTTACTTTCTCAATCAATTGATGATCATGAGCGCGATTTGAATCCAGCCAGAAAACCGCTGGCGTATGAGTGGCACGCGCACGATTGACCGCTAATTTTACCCAGTCCTGGATAGGGGCATCCTTAACCTGACACATACGGAAAATATCACCGGCTTCCACAGTTTGTTCTAGCAAGACTTCTCCCTGACTATTCACGACGCGAACGGATCCCCCCTGATCCATTTGAAAGGTTTTATCATGCGAACCATATTCTTCAGCCTTCTGCGCCATCAACCCCACGTTTGGCACTGTGCCCATCGTCGTCGGATCAAAGGCACCGTGATGCTTACAGAAGTTAATGGTTTCTTGATAAACCCCTGCATAACAACGGTCTGGAATCACTGCCAGGGTATCTTGTTGTTGACCATCCTTATTCCACATTTGTCCTGAGGTACGAATCATTGCAGGCATGGACGCATCGACAATCACATCGGACGGCACATGCAAATTGGTAATCCCCTTATCGGAATCCACCATCGCAATATCAGCTTTTTCAGTAATGGTATCCGCAATAGCCTGCTCAATTTCTGCACGTTTATCGTCAGACAGGGATTCAATTTTGTGATAAACATCGCCTAAACCATTATTTGGGTTAACGCCAAGTTGCGCAAATTCAGCCGCATATTGCTCAAATACCTCAGCAAAGAAAACCGACACAGCCTGCCCAAAAATAATCGGATCTGACACCTTCATCATGGTGGCTTTCAAGTGAATTGAAAACAAAACCCCCTGCTCTTTCGCTTCTGTAACAGCATTAGCGAGAAAGTTTCTCAACGCTTGTTGACTCATGACCGCAGCATCAATCACTTCTCCCGCCAGCAACGGCGCTGAATCTTTTAGCGTTTTAACCGCACCGGTTTCTGAAACAAACTCAATTTTAAATTCAGAGTCTTCTGGCACGGTCATCGATTTTTCCGAACCATAAAAATCCCCCTCAGTCATGTGGGCCACTTTGGATTTTGAACTGGCGGACCAAGCCCCCATTGAATGCGGATGTTTTTTGGCAAAGTTCTTAACCGAGGTGGGCGCTCGACGATCTGAATTGCCTTCTCGCAATACAGGATTGACCGCACTGCCCAGCACCTTAGCGTAAGAGGCTTTAATGGCTTCTTCTTCTGCATTTTGTGGGTTTGCTGGATAATCTGGAATCGCATAGCCCTGGGATTGTAATTCCTGGATGGCTGCATTCAATTGAGGGATAGAGGCACTGATATTCGGTAATTTAACAATATTCGCTTCAGGCTTTTTCGCCATGGCACCCAATTCAGCAAGCGCGTCACCGACTTTTTGATCTTCTGTTAAGCATTCAGGAAAATTCGCCAAAATGCGTCCTGCCAACGAAATATCGCGCGTTTCCACTATTACGCCTGCGGCTTTGGTAAAGGCTTCAACAATTGGTAACAATGAAAAAGTTGCTAAAGCGGGGGCTTCATCAGTCAGGGTATAAATAATTTTGGCAGATGCTGTCATGCGATTTTCCTAAAAGTAACGATCAACGAAAAAATGAATGCAGGATGACGGTGAACTCAGCGCCATCCTTATTAAAGATGATAAAATGGCTTTTATTCTAACCCACTCACCTCAAAAATATAAGCGATATGAGCGAAATACTGCTATTCAACAAGCCCTTTAATGTTCTCAGCCAATTTACGGATGAGTCACAGTACCAAACACAACGTCAAACGCTGGCTGACTTTATCGATCAACCCGGATTTTATGCAGCAGGCCGTCTAGACCGGGATTCCGAGGGGTTATTACTGTTAACCAATGATGGCAAGCTACAACACCAAATTGCTTCGCCAAAGAACAAATGGCCGAAGACCTATTGCGTGCAAGTCGAAGGCGCAATAAATCAAACGGCGATACATGCCCTACGTCAGGGCGTCTCGCTTAAAGATGGTATCACCCGCCCAGCCAAAGTGCGTAAGATCAACGAACCTAACTGGTTATGGTCTCGCAATCCACCGATTCGTGAGCGTAAAAACATTCCCACTTCTTGGCTTGAGATCACCTTGACCGAAGGCAAAAACCGTCAAGTCCGCAGAATGACTGCCGCAGTGGGCTTTCCAACCTTACGACTCATCCGCATTCGAATTGGCGACTATCAACTCGGCAGATTAGCACCGGGCGAATCCCTGCTAACCACAAAAGCATGATAAAATAGCGCCATGCAAACACCATCCAATACACAAATCGAAAAAAACGCTCAGACAAAAGTCATTGTTGGCCTTTCCGGCGGCGTTGACTCCTCCGTCACTGCGCTGTTACTTAAGCAGCAAGGCTATCAGGTC
The DNA here is from genome assembly GCA_965658885.1 of Hydrogenovibrio sp. Classification (GTDB taxonomy): domain Bacteria; phylum Pseudomonadota; class Gammaproteobacteria; order Thiomicrospirales; family Thiomicrospiraceae; genus Hydrogenovibrio. The sequence goes on along the minus strand of CBFHUY010000003.1, from coordinate 16,041 downwards.
GAAGGCCTGTTTATGAAAAACTGGGAGGGCGATGACACAGAAGACTACTGCCCTGCTGCCGAAGACTTACAAGATGTATTTGCCATCTGTGAAACACTGGATATTCCACTGCATATTGAAAACTTTTCCGGCGAATATTGGGATAATGTCTTTAAACATTTTCTCGCCGAATACCAAAGTGGACGCACCCCTAATCCGGATATCCTATGCAATAAAGAAGTCAAATTTAAAGCCTTTTTACAACACGCGTTACAGCTGGGCGCTGACTATATTGCCACTGGGCACTATGCCCGTATCAGCCGTGATTCAGACGGACACTGTTATTTATTAAAAGGCTTAGATAATAATAAAGACCAAAGCTATTTTTTATATACCCTACAGCAACACCAATTAGCTAAATCTCTATTCCCATTGGGTGAACTAGAAAAGCCTTTGGTACGGCAAATGGCCGAACAAGCTGGCTTAATTACCCATAATAAAAAGGACAGCACCGGCATTTGCTTTATTGGTGAACGTAAGTTTACCGACTTCTTACAACAATTTTTACCCGCCCAGCCGGGTGATATTGTTAATACCGATGGTCAAGTCATCGGTCAACACCAAGGATTGATGTATCACACTCTTGGCCAACGCAAAGGCTTAGGTATTGGTGGGGGGCATGGCGATTCCGGGCTGCCCTGGTTCGCGGCCGACAAGGACTTAGCAAAAAATCAATTAATTGCTGTACAAGGGTCAGACCACCCGTTACTCAATCACCGTTACCTCAAAGCGGATACCTGTGACTGGGTATCGGGGCAATGCCCGCCTTTACATACCGCATTAAAAGCCAAAGTTCGCTACCGCCAACCCGAACAGCCCTGTCAAATCATTGAAAACCAACAAGGGCAAATTCTGGTTGAATTTGATCAACCGCAAACGGCCATTACGCCAGGTCAATCAGTGGTATTCTATGATGGTGACATTTGTTTAGGCGGTGCGGTGATTACCGAACGCTATCATCAACCTCCAACTTCTAGTGATTTGTTATGACCCAATATAGCCATCAAGATAAAACGCTCGCCCTCGTTGGCATTTACCAAGTCGCACAACAGGTTTATCAACTGGCGACAACCGGAAAAACCAACGAATTGGCCTTTCAAACCAGCATTAATTCGTTGTTCTGTGAGAACCCAACTGATACGCTGGATGTATTCGGTGGAGACATTCAACACCTGCAACTGGGCATTCATGCATTACTGGCACAGATGCAATCCAGCCAAGCGGATGCCCAACGCAATATTGAATTAACCAAATATGTTTTAAGCTTGATGATTCTGGAAAAGAATCTATCAAAGACGGAAGGTAACTTAGAAAAGGTTTCTCAAGTCATTGAGTCGGCTCGAGCACAACGTAGCCATTTTGGCGATTTCCATGATAACGTCATCGCCACCCTAGCCAGAGCCTATTCTGAAAATATCAGCACCCTCAACCCGCGCATTATGGTCAATGGTCAGCATGGTCACTTACAAAACCCAAAGACGGCGAATAAAATTCGCGCGCTCTTGCTTGCAGGGATACGCGCGACCATTCTATGGCGACAAGTAGGGGGAAGCCGCTGGGGATTAATTTGGCATCGTAAACGTTATTTACAAACCGCCCAAGCGCTTTATCGACCGCTTGAAGCCACGTCAACCTCACCGACAGACAGTTCAGAAAAGCCTAAATTCCCCGATTCAGAATAAAAAAAACCACCAGGCCTGGTGGTTTTTGACGAATAATGGCAAGCTAAAAGCGTCACAATCTTTGACGAAAAGCCTCATACAATGCCACGCCCGCCGCAACCGAAACATTCAAGCTTTCAACCGTCCCGACCATTGGAATGGCTGCTAGGTGGTCACAAGATTCTCGGGTAAGCTTGCGTAAACCCGACCCTTCAGCGCCCATTACAATTCCCACAGCACCTGTTAAATCGACTTGATAAAGCGTTTGATCGGTTTCTCCAGCCAACCCCGTCACCCAAAGACCGCCTTGTTGCAGCTCTTTTAGGGTTCGAACCAAATTTGACACCACAACCAATTTCACAGTTTCCGCAGCACCGGAAGCGACCTTACGAACCGTTGCATTGACACCCACCGAGTTGTGCTTTGGAATCACCACGGCCGTCACGCCAGTCGCATCAGCCGTTCTCAAAATCGCGCCAAGATTATGCGGATCTTGAACTTCATCCAAAAACAAAAAGAGCGGGTTCGTGGTTGTGTCCATCAGCCGTTTTAAATCAGCTTCGGTCAATTCGGCTTGCTTGGCAATAGTCGCCACCACGCCTTGATGAACCCCATCAAACTGATTGAAGTAGGATTTCGGCTCTTGTCTGGCATTCACGCCAAGCTGTTTAGCTTGACCCTGTAAAGCTTGAAGGCGCTTATTATGCGCGCCTTTAACAAACACCAGCTCGTAAATGAGATGTGGCGACTGCTTTAGAAACTTCTCAATCGCATGAATGCCATATAAAACATCCTGCTTCACGCGTCGCTCGACTCGCCAGAAGTGTCTGACTTTTTCTTACGACCACGATAACCGCCTTTTTTACGGCTATTCCGTCTTTTCCGTTTCTTAGGTGCGGTATTTTCTGCGGCAGTATCATCTTGGCCATCAGCGGTATCCGATGACTCGGCAATCGCATCTATGTTAGATTCTTCCGAACTGAGTAAACGCAAGTCAATTTTACGATCATCCAGATTCACCTGTGCGACTTGGACGCGTAAACGATCACCAATGCGATAAACTTTTCCGGTTCTTTCCCCTTTTAGACAATGACGCGAGGCATCATAGTGGAAATAGTCTTCACCTAATTCTGTAATGTGAACTAAGCCTTCAACATACAAAGGTTCCAGTTCAACAAACAAACCAAAATTGGTTGCCGCCGCGACCACTGCATCATATTCTTCACCCAAACGATGCGATAAAAACTCGCATTTCAAGAAAGTCACCGCTTCACGGGTTGCTTCATCTGCACGTCTTTCCGTTGCTGAGCAATGTTCACCCAGCGATTGCATTTTATTCTCGCTGTAATCAAACTGATCGACAGGTTGTTTCGTCCATGCAAACCGAATGGCTCGATGAATCAACAGATCCGGATAACGACGAATTGGCGATGTAAAATGCGCATAATATTCGTAATTCAACCCGAAATGCCCTAAATTATCAGGCTGATAAACCGCTTGATTCATGCTTCTTAACAAAACAGTTGAAACTAAGTGTTCATGGGGCTGCCCTTTGACTGCTTCACTCACCGCTGCATAATCTTGTGCATCTGGTTCGTCTTCACCGCCTAATGACAAACCAAAGTCTCCCAGGAAGGTTCTAAGATTTTTCAAACGCTCTTCTGAAGGTTTTTCATGCACACGATACAACATCGGAATCTTATGCCATTTCAAATAACGCGCCGTTGCGACATTGGCCATTAGCATACATTCTTCAATCAACTTATGAGCTTCGTTGCGTTGTACTGGAACAATTTCTTTGATCTTGCGATTTTCATCAAAAACGATACGCGTTTCAACCGTATCAAAATCCAAAGCGCCTCTTTGCTCTCTGGCTTTTTTCAACAAAAGATACAAGTCATTCAAGTCTTCCACATTTGGTAGAACCTCGTTAAAGGTCTTACGATGTTCGGAAGTCTCATCTGTCAACATTTCATGCACTTGGTTATAGGTTAAACGGGCTTTAGAATTCATCACAGCATCATAAAACTGCGTTCTTTCCAACTTACCGTCTTCGTCAATGGCCATATCACAGACCATACATAAGCGATCCACTTTCGGGTTAAGTGAACAGAGCCCATTGGACAGTTTTTCCGGCAACATCGGAATTACTTTCTGGGGGAAATAGACCGAATTACCACGCTCATAAGCTGCTTCATCGAGCGGTGTGCCTGGCTTAACATAGTGAGAAACATCTGCAATCGCCACTAATAAGCGCCATCCTTTTTTACGACGTTTGGCAAACACTGCATCATCGAAATCTTTTGAATCTTCACCATCAATCGTCACTAAAGGCAAGCTACGTAAGTCTTTACGACCTTCCATATCGGCTTCAGTCACTTCATCGGCAATCGCCTCGGTTTGTGCTAAAACCTCCTCCGACCAGTCGGTTGGGATTTCATGAGTATGAATGGCCGCATCGATTTCCATGCCTGGCGCCAAATAATCGCCCACCACTTCAACCACTTTACCGATGGCACTCGATCTTTTAGTCGGCTGATGAATGACCTCAACCTTAACTATTTGGCCTTCAGCCGCGCCCATCAACCCATCTTGCGGAACAAACACATCTTGTGCAATTTTATTATTGTTTGGTTGCACCCACGCCAATTCTGACTCGAAATGCAAACGACCCAATAAGGTTTGATTGGTATGTTCAATGACCTCAACAATCATGCCTTCCCGACGACCTTTACGATCAACGCCGATGACAGAGGCAATGACCACGTCACCATGAAAGACCTTGTGCATTTCTCGATCACTCAAGAATAAATCCGACCCTTCTTCCGGTTTCACGAAACCAAAACCACCCGGGTGGCCAATCACTTTACCTTTGATTAAGTCCATTTTCTGAATCAGACCAAAAGCACCGCGACGATTTCTTAGAATTTGTCCGTCACGGACCATCGCTTTTAAACGACGGGACAAGGCTTCAAAACGCTCATCGTCATCAATATCCAATAGCGTAGCGATTTGTTTAATGCGTAAAGGCTTCTGCTCTTTCTCGAGCAATTCGATAATATATTCACGACTTGGAATCGGATTATCATACTTATCGGCTTCCCGACTTGCATGGGGGTCAGTCACCCCTTCATCGGTTGATGATAAAGGCTTGTCATTAGGGTTTGATTCAGTTGTCGCCGGCACTTGTTCCGCCGACGATTCTAAAATTTCATTCTCATTTTGGTTATGTTCAGTCACTCGAAATTCAACTACTCTTAGCTACTGGAATGCACTCGATTATATTTCCACTACCGAAGCGATCATTCCAGGGTCATAAGGATTCGATTTGTACGTTATTCAAACCTTCAAATCGATCACTTTGACCTGATTAAAAAAAACCTTGAAAATCAAGGCGTGCACATTATAACTTAATTTCGGCCATCTGTTGACATTCGATTATCAGTCAAGTCTATCATCCTCACATTGGTAAAAGAACCGGCTCTATTTTGCCGCGAATCATTTTTCCAATTTTTCGGCTAATAACACCAATGCCGACTCAACCGCCTCCTCCAATACTGGGTGATAAAACGGCATCTTCAACACTTGCTCGACGGTTAATTCTTGCGCCACGACCCAAGTCAATAGATGACAGATATGCTCTGCGCTGGGCATGACCAATTCACCGCCTAATAAGCGTTTAGTGACCTTATCCGCATATAAACAAATAGCCCCCTTATCCTGATCCATCACAATCGCACGACCATTACTGCGTTCCAACTTAAAACTGACCGTGACCGTTTCTTGGGTATCCAACTCGGACAGTCGCTGCCCAAAAACCGCAATTTGCGGATCACAAAAAGTCACTGCCATCAAAGTCGTCCGTGCATAAGACTGCACATTTGGATAGGCAACGGCATTCTGCCCGGCTATTCGACCATCTTGCGTTGCCTCGTGTAAAACAGGACGTCGATTGTTAACATCGCCCGCAATAAATATTGGCAAATCCTCAATTTGCATCGTTGACGCATCAAAAGCAGGCATTCCCTTTGAATCCAATGAAATGCCAAGTTCCGATAATCCCAGATGGTCGAGATTTGGCCGCCGACCCAATGTCGCCAATACCGCATCCACTTCAAAACACCCACTGGAGACGGTCACTTTAACTTTACCCTCTTCCTCAGTAACTTCAGCCGCTTCGCCTAAGTAAATCGGAAACGACTTAGAAATCCATTTAATGGACTGACGAATGGCATCCGCTGCCTGCAATCCGGCCAACTGCGATGACTGTTCAAAACCAATCACTTCTACACCTAGCCGAGAGAGCGCCTGACCTAACTCTAGCCCAATCACGCCTAACCCTATTACGGCAATGCGCTTCGGCAATTGTTGTAATTCAAAAAAATCATCAGAAGTAATTAACTTTGATCCCAAACTTTGCCATTCTTTTGGCACAACCGGACGGGACCCTGTTGCAATAATCACTCGATCTGCTTGAATCCTTTCTCCTGATACCTCAATGATATTCGACGCAACAAAATATCCCCGCCCCAAGATCAATTGCTCAGGCTGAAGTGTATCGGTACTACCACTCTGAACACCGCTGGTAAACCGATCTCGAAATCGCCTAACGCGTTCCATAACGGCGGCAGAATCCAGTTTTAATGCATCAGCACCATCAATCCCCGATGCATAAAACTGGTGGCGACTGTGAAATTGTTCTGCACAATGGATTAATGCCTTAGAAGGCATACATCCCACTCGCGCACAGGTGGTGCCGAAGGGGCCATCATGAATCATGACAAAATCATCCGTTTGTTGACGAACTTCTGATAATGCCGTCAACCCAGCCGACCCGGCTCCCAAAATGGCAATTTTAACTTTTCTCATCCTTGGCTCCTATTTCAAAAAAACGCCACTGATATCATTAACGCATTGTAACCAGTCGATATGACAAAAATAAGAAGCCTTTCGTCTCATGTATTAAAATTGATTATTCATTTAATACACCACTCTAGCATCTCATGAAATCATTCTGATGATAAAGCTGCAAAAAGCTTGATTAATTACGCTAGACTTTTAAAATCATCGAATCAATATAACAAGGTTTGAAACTTTTGAGACGTTTTTGCAAAATAACATTGCTCGTGGTTAGCCTAACATTGCTGTCTGCTAGCCCTTTATGGGCCAGTTCAAAACAACCGTCTCACCATTCTATCACCACTCGCATCCTCCAACCTTTTCATGGAGATCTCTCCGAAATTCGACAGAGACGCATTATTCGTGTGTTAGTCAGCTACAATCGCACCAATTTTTTTCTAACCGAAAAAGGCTTTCGCGGGATTGAATATGATTTACTCAATGCCTATATCAACTACCTTAACCGTGGACCTCGCAAAGAACGCTATCAAACACACTTAACCTTTATCCCCATGCCGTTTGGCGACATCATCTCCAAACTCCGACAAGGTTATGGCGATATTGCCGCCTCCGGTTTTACCATTACGCCTGAAAGAGCGGCATTAGTCGATTTTACCGATCCTTACATTGAAGATATTGAAGAAGTTCTGGTGTCCAGCAAAACGGCACCGCCCATCAAGCGATTAGAAGACTTTTCAGGAAAACAGGTCATCGTGGTTAGCAATAGCAGTTATGTCATCCACTTAGAAGTCATCAACCAAACGCTTGGTCGCTTGGGGTTGGAAACCATGGAAGTGGTGCGCGCTGATCCCCTCATGGAATCCGAAGATATTTTAGCGCTACTGAATGAAGATATATATCAATACACCATTGTCGACAGCCACATTGCCAAGCTATGGAAGCAAATTCTAGAGAATATTGAAGTTCATGATGACATCATCGTTCATCACCATAGTGATATTGGCTGGGCAATTCGTTCCAACACTCCCGACTTAAAAAAGTCGTTAAATACTTTTATTCAAAATTACGCCAGGCCTGGTCGTTTTTTAGGTAACTCCCTCTATAAAAAGTACTTTGACAACACCTATTGGGCAGAAAAGCCGTTGACACATGACTTATTGAAACGCATTGACTGTTTGAAATATTATTTCCAACTGTATGCAGAGTTTTATGGATTTGACTGGCGATTAATTGCGGCACTCGCTTATCAAGAGTCTCGATTTAAACCTAACAAAACCAGTCATGCTGGCGCGGTCGGCATTATGCAAATCAAGCCGTCAACTGCGAGAGATCGCAATGTGAACCTACCCAATATTCAAGACCTAGAAACCAATATCCACGCTGGCGTCAAATATTTAGCTTATTTAAGGGATCGCTATTTTGACACACCGGACTATTCAGAGGAAGATCGCAATAATTTTGCATTGGCCGCCTACAATGCAGGCCCTCGTAAGGTATTACAACTCCAACAAAAAGCCAGCGAACTGGGACTCAACCCCAATAACTGGTTTTACAATGTTGAAACCGCTGCCAGACAAGTGATTGGGCACGAAACGGTCAATTATGTGACGACCATTCAGAAAATGCGAATTTTCCTAGAAGCCTCAAAACGACTAGACCAAGATAAGCGACTGTTTTTGGAAGAAACCGTTGATCAATTACAAAAACGCAAAGAATTGAACAATGAAGCCGTCTCTAATGAGGACGATACACCTTAACATTGTTAAACCCTTGATCCTTTAAATATTGCGCATGCAATTGGCTCATAACCCCTTTTTGACAATAAAGCAAATACCGCTTATCCGCATCCAAATGTTTAAATTTCTGATTTAATTCATAAAAAGGAATAACCAACTTATTTTCTATTGCCAAAGGCATGCGTTCAACAATCTGCGGCTTACGTATATCAATCACCACCGCATCGTCTACTTCATGGCACACCTCAACGGCCTCTGCAGCATTGATATTTTCAATCACCTGATCCACAGCAATGATTTGTGCATCCGCAACCGCCTGATCTAACACCGCGTGATCAAAACGATTAGTTTCCAATTCAATGCGTTTAGCAGAACTGTTAATAACGGGATTTTGCGAAATCACGCCACAGTATTCAGGCATACTTTCTGCAAACTCACGCGTTCCAATTTGGTCAGCCAGGTTCATGATGTCTTGTTTATGCATAACCGAAAGCGGGCGCAATACCAGCTTCTCCGTCACCCGATCAATCATTGCCATATTCCGTAAGGTTTGGCTCGAAACCTGCCCCACCGCGTCTCCCATCACTAAGGTATCAATCCCCATTTGGTCGGCCACTTTCTCTGCGGCTTTTAGCATTAAGCGTTTTAGCACCACGCCCATATAGGTTTCATGGGACGTGCGAAAAATTTCAGCCACCACCGCTTCAAAAGGCACCGACACAAATGAAACCCGATGTGATGCGCCAAATTGCTCCCAAAGGTAATAAGCGACTTGTTTTACGCCCATTTCATGAGCGGCGCCCCCTAAATTAAAAAAGATAAAGTGGGTTTTCAATCCACGACGCATCATCAAATAACTGGCCACCGTTGAGTCAAACCCGCCTGAAACAAGTGATAAGACTTCGCCTTGAGCCCCCATTGGAAAGCCACCTAACCCGGGATACCGCGCCTGAATCAAATTTAACTGGTCTTGATGAACTTCCAATTCAATTTTGACTTCTGGCTGTTTTAAATCGACACCGGCAGAGGTGCCTAACGAAAACAGTCTTCCACCGACATACCGCTCAATTTCATTGGATGTAAATTCGTGAGTACCCGTTCTTTTGGCCCGCACCACAAAGCGTTTACCTTCAATTTGAGAGGCCGCTTGTTCGACAACAATATCAGCAATTCGCGCCAAAGATTTAGCAGGGAATTGTGCCACTGCCAATACTTGTTCTATTCCGGGGGTTTGTAACAAAATTTTTCGAACCGAATCGGATTGCTCAGTTGAACAATAAACTTCTAACTTATCCCAAAAACGTTTTATTTCAACACCCTGCGTATTTCGCTCAAATAGGGTTTTTAAATTAAAGTACAGCTGACGAATCATCTTCTTTTTGACAGAATCGCCCTTCACCATTACTTCTGGAAAAATTTTAATAATAAACTTCATTCACTTTGCCTTTAAACCAAACTATTACTCAACAAGGCCGTGCGAATTTCATCTATCACATCCCCATCAATCATTAATTCTTCTCTTGAAATCACCGACATTTCACGAACTTCCTGGCCGATATAACTATCAAAACTCACTTCGCTCACCAATACATTTGCCAATTGAATAATCGCCACCAACGCCCGCACATGATCATCCTTAATCACGCCGATATTGCGCTGATGATGCATCAACATCACCTGCGCATAACGCGAATCCAATCGCCAGGTTTTGGCGACCAATAAACCGTAAACACCATGCGAAACCTGGTATTTTTCGATTTCTTTTGATAAACCACTGTAACAATTGGTCAAGGTATTAAAAAAGGTTGAACGATATTCACCAAACTTCATTTCCATAATGATCGCACCCGCATTATGGAAAATTCCTGACAAATAGGCTTCGTCTGCTGAAACCCCATCCACCCAGTGACTTAAGGCCGCAGCAACATTGGCGACATCCAAGGTGTGTTCCATTAACTCAGCAAAAGCCAAATCGGGTATTTGAGCCTTAAATCCCAACCCAAACACCAGGTTTTTAAGGCGCGTTAACCCCAAAGAATCAATCGCCCCTTTAATGGTCTGAACGGAATCCGACCCTTTTCGCAAAAACTGTGGTTGATTGGCGACTTTTATCAATTCACCTGTCAGTACCGTATTATGGCCGATAATCTCCGCCACCTCTGACATATCCGGATATTCAGTCGTCTGGAAAATACTTTGTAGCTTAATTAATTCGGCAGGCAAGGGCGGAACCCGAAACCCCGCTAACTGGGTCTGGGCAAGTTGTATTTGTTGTTTTAAGTCCATAACGACAATACCTAAATAAAGGGTGACCCTGGTTCAAATCAAAGGTCAAAAAATAACGTAAAAATGATTATAGCCCTTTCTTAGCCGTGAATAAACACTTCTACTGAGCTGCTCAGCAACCGTCATGCACTCGAACTGAAAACCCGCGTTCAAATGATATTCTGGATTGAAATAATCATAACGCTTAAAGGTTAAGCTTGTTACGGGGCTTTATCTATATCTTTTTGTGATGATGGTTTTTCGGTACCCGAATCTTCGCTTGAAGCCTGTCCATCACAACAAGAGGCATCTTTATTTTCTGTTGTCGGCTCATTACAAGCAACCCCACAAGCAACACACTCCCCTTTGGCATTTTTAAACATGGGACAGAATCCAGAAAAAGACGCTTGCAAAGCATTCAATGCCATCAAAATTAATAACCATAAAAAAGACAACTTGGTTAAATCAATTTGCCCCAACATATGAGACACGGCTAATACCAGCAAAACCATAATGGCAAACATTCTCAAAGGGCGATTGCCCTTAACAACGCTAGATGACATCAATTTTTCTCCTTTTGAACTCAGTTTCTTAAAGCAATACCCTAATCTAACAACAAAACAGGATTCAATATTTAAACATATTTAAAACACTCATCCCGCCCCTTTAAAGCTTTAAACTCAAACAGACCTATATTTGCGCAGAGAGAATTACGGCTGATGCGCATACTGCCAACAATTTGAATCCATGTTAAAATACATATTTGATTGGTTAAAATTTCCGTTCGCCTGCACGAGTTAGACAACTCAGTGTCAACGCTCAAAAATCGGTACCATCTCAACAAGAGAACGCTTTCCTATAAAATTGATTAAAACTTCCCTAATTTTTTTTATATAATAAAAAGCTTAACTAAATTAAATGGATTGACAACACTATGCAAAATCGATTGTTTGATGTCGTTATTGTTGGCGGTGGCATCACCGGAACATCGCTCGCGTATACCCTAGCGAAATACACCGACATTAAATCAATTGCGGTTTTGGAAAAGTATGGCTCGCTTGCGCCGCTAAACACCAATGCTCGCAGCAATAGCCAAACCTTACATTGTGGCGACATTGAAACCAACTACACCCTTGAAAAAGCCATTCAAGTCAAACGTACTGCCAACATGCTCGTGCACTACGCCCATCAAGTAGATAAAAATGATTTCCTCTTTAAATATCCTAAAATGATTCTCGCCGTTGGCGAAGCGGAATGTGACCGCCTACAAAAGCGTTATGAAGCCTTTAAAGAAGCTTTCCCCTATATGGAACTATGGGATGCCGACAAAATCGCTGAGGTCGAACCCAATGTTGCCTTAGTGGATGGTAAGCCGCGTCCTGAAAAAATTCTAGCCAGTGGTTGTACTGATGAATATTCAGCCGTCAACTATGGCGTTTTATGCAAATCCTTTATCGACAGTGCTCGTAAAACCGGTAAAAACATCCGAGTTTCACTCAGCTCAAAGGTCGATCGTATTCTATCATTTGATGACCATTATGAATTACAAACCGCTCACGGCACCTATTTAGCCAAATTCGTAGTGGTTTCCGCTGGCGCGCACAGCTTACTGATAGCCAATCAACTGGGGCATGGCATGAATCTATCGACCTTGCCAATGGCGGGCAGTTTTTACTTTACGCCATCCAAATTGAATGGCAAGGTTTATACCATGCAGAATGACAAACTACCCTTTGCAGCCTTGCATGGTGATCCTGACTTAACGGAACCCAATAAAACCCGACTCGGCCCCACCGCTTTAGCGCTCCCTAAATTAGAGCGCTATACCGGAGGGACTTATTTGGATTTTTGGAAAACCCTCAAACTGGATCGAAAAGTTCTCAAAGTCTTTTGGGGCTTACTTAAGGATTCAACCATTCGCAATTATATTTTCCGAAACTTTTTGTTTGAAATCCCTTGGTTAAACAAACGGCTATTCGTCAAAGATGCACGTAAAATTCTACCAGGCCTGAAGGTAGATGAGCTCTGCTATGCAGAAGGCTATGGAGGGGTTCGCCCTCAGGTGATTGACAAAACGACACAAGAACTAAAACTGGGCGAAGCCAGCATTGTGCCTGAAAATGAAAATATCATCTACAATATGACTCCGTCACCAGGTGCGACAACCTGCCTGGGCAATGCCTATCGAGATGCCAAAATTATCTGCGAACGACTTGATAAAACCTTATACCAAACACAGTTTGTTGACGACCTGTTGGATGGAAAAGACCTCTAATCAGCCCATTCCTGTTACCTTAATAACGGGACTGCTCGGCAGTGGAAAAACCACGGCCATTCAATCGCTTTTACAGCAAAAGCCCAAAAATGAAACCTGGGGACTCCTCATCAATGAGCTGGGGAAAGTCGGTATCGACAGTCTGGTTTTACAATCCACCCAACAGCCTATTGAGGTTGTCTCTGGCGGTTGCATTTGTTGTAGCGCTGCCTTGGGCTACCAACAAGCGCTACAATCCTTGATTAAGCATCCCATCCAGCGGATCGTGATTGAGCCCACTGGCCTCGGACACCCCGCAAAAATTATTGATACCCTGCGCAAATTCCAACCAACCGTCATACTCGAACAAACTCTTTGCATCGTCACCCCGCAACAACTTGCACCAGACTACTGGCAAAAATCAGCCGTTCTTCGGGATCTTGTCAATTTAGCCGATGGCCTATTGTTAAACAAAGTCGATACGGCCACCCAGACACAACTGCATCAAGCACAAAACACGCTAAAGCAATGCTTCCCCGCTAGCCCCAAAACGATTATCACCAACCACGCTCAACCCATTGACGGTTCGACATTAAACTGGCAAACTCAAACCACTAGACGTCCCTTTTACCTCTTGGAAGGACTCGAACAGCACCAACACCAGACGCAACAACACCCCTTACCGGTGAAAACGCAATTACGGAACTGCCTCACCGTTGAAGTTTTTACCGGCAAGAACAGCAGTAGTATTGGCTGGCAGTTTGCGCCCACTGTACAATTCAATCGCGTTGCGTTGAAAGCATTTTTAAAAGAGACCACGCACCTTATCCGTGCCAAAGGCATTATACGAACGGGCAATGAATGGCAACACCTTAACGGCCTACCCAACCAAATCACTTTTGAAGATATTGCATGGCGACAGGACAGCCGCTTAACACTCTTATTAGATCAACCACTTACTATCGAACACGTCTCTCAACTGGAACAAAACTTGACTAAAACAGTCAGGAATTGTGACGCGTAAAAGCGCACTATGCTATAATAGTTGTTTTTAATTTTGCGACTCGTTACGCCATTGAATGGCCAATATCAGCGCACTAAGTCGAAGGAAATTGCATGACAAAGCACATGCCCGATATCGCTTGCCAGCCACACCAAGCCCCACAAGGAAAACTTAACTGGGTTGGAATGAGTGGCATAGAACTGCCCATTTTGATTGAACAAGCTCGGCAACAAACACTCACCCTGTCTTCTCAGGTTCAAGCCTATGTCAGCTTAGATGATCCTCTGAGTAAAGGCATTCACATGTCTCGACTCTATTTATTGCTTGATGAAATGGGTTCAAATGAAGCCTTAAGCCCCAAGCGTATTCAAACCCTTCTAGAAGCCTTTCTTGAATCGCATCAAGGCTTAAGCCAAAATGCGTTTGTTGAATTTAAGTTCGATTATTATGAAAGACGTCAATCCCTCAAAACCGACAATTCGGGTTGGAAACATTACCCTTGTACCCTGAGGGGCCAATTACGTGACGGTCAGTATGAATGTGAAATCAGTATCAGCGTCCCCTATTCATCAACCTGTCCGTGTTCAGCCGCCTTATCTCGACAACTGATCCAGGAAGCTTTCCAACAACAATTTGCCGATCAGCCGTTGGATTATCAGCAGATCATGGCTTGGTTGGGTACGCCAGAAGGTATTTGCGCCACCCCGCACAGCCAGCGGTCTTATGCTCAAATCAAACTGAAAGTCACCGCAGACCACGCATTAAACCTATCAAATGTCATTAACCAAATCGAAGATGCCGTTAAAACACCGGTTCAGTCCACGGTCAAACGCCAAGATGAACAAGAGTTTGCGCGTTTAAATGCGACCAATCTAATGTTTTGTGAAGATGCTGCGCGCCGCTTACAAGCTAAATTGGAAAGCAGCCCAGAATACATTGATTATTGGGTACGTGTGAATCACCTAGAAAGCTTACATCCTCACGATGCGGTCGCCATTGTGACCAAGAATATTGAAAATGGCTATAGTGACGAACCCAACTTTATGGATGCTTTTGAGCATTAATTCGATAAAATTTTGCCCAGGCCTGGGCATTTTAACCCCTAAACCGCGCTGCTAGCCAATGGGCAGCGCAGTTTTATCCACCACCTTTCTTAATACAAAACTGGTATGCACGCCACTCACGCCTTCAAGCTGGGTAATATGATTTAACAACAAATCTTGATAAGCTTCTAAATCCTTTACCACCACTTTTAATTGATAGTCGGCTGATTGCCCGGTTAACAGCAAACACTCCATCACACTGGGTAACGCTTGCACCGCTTCTTCAAATACTCGAAATCGCTCTTGAGTGTGCTTATCCATCGAAATATGCACCAGTGCCATTAAATCGAGCCCCAACCGTTTAGCATCCAAAAGAGTGCGATACCCGACAATCACGCCTGATGCCTCCAACGCTTTAAACCGCCTTAAACAGGCTGAGGGCGACAGACCGATTTGATCGGCTAATTCCTGATTGGTTAAGCGACCATCATTTTGCAGTCGCTCCAATAGCTTTCGATCATAGGCATCAAACGACTTCATAAACCACATCCTTACTTATATCAATAAAATCATCTTAAATAGAATTATATTCCATAAAATGGGTATTTTTTAATACTTTCATGCAAATATCAACACAATTAATCCATATTTCACAATTTAATAGCACACGATTTTCGATATAATTTTTATCAAGGAAGATCCCTTAACCAACGACACGAGGAAGTTTAATGTCTAGCATGAACCCAAGCCGCTATTGCCCAACGGTCACCCCTGATTTACCCAATCGTCAATGGCCGAACCGTCGCCTTACCCAGGCGCCAATCTGGGCAAGTGTCGACCTTCGCGATGGCAACCAAGCCCTAGCACACCCGATGTCCGTCGAACAAAAACTCCGTGTTTGGCAACAACTCATTGACATCGGTTTTAAAACCATTGAAATTGGCTTTCCATCTGCCAGTCAACCGGAGTACGAATTCACCCGCCGCTTGATTGAGGAAAATCGCATCCCAGAAGATGTTACCGTTCAAGTATTAGTCCAAGCCCGGGAACATTTAATCAAACGTACCTATGAAGCCCTGAGCGGCGTTAAGCAAGCCGTGGTGCATGTTTACAACACGACCTCCACGACGCAACGCGAAAAAGTTTTCTGTAAATCGAAAGCGGAAATCAAAGCTATGGC
>CBFHUY010000002.1:0-40129 GCA_965658885.1 Hydrogenovibrio sp. | reverse complement strand
TGATTGGGTCAGTTTTCGATACCTCTCTGGCCTGAGAAACAGCCAGCTAGCCCCGAAACTAGCTGGTTTTTTTAAGGTTTAGGTGTGTTTATTTGAAACAGTAAACACGCCTAAGCAGTAAAACCATTTGAAATGACTTGCCTACGGAGAACTGAAAATGTCGGAAATTAATGCGTTAGATCCCAGTCAATATTTAATTAAAGAAGCACCGTTTTATCGCCCGGTGGCGGATGAAGTTGCTTTGTTTGAATCGGGCTATGCTTCAAGAATGCCGATGATGTTAAAAGGCCCAACAGGGTGTGGTAAATCTCGATTTGTTGAATATATGGCGCATAAACTGGGTAAGCCGTTGATTACAGTAGCTTGTAACGAAGATATGACTGCGTCGGATTTGGTTGGTCGCTATTTGATTGATATTAATGGCACTAAATGGCAAGACGGTCCTTTAACCGTGGCCGCGCGAATTGGCGCAATCTGTTATTTGGATGAGGTAGTGGAAGCCCGTCAAGATACCACCGTGGTGATTCACCCTTTGACTGACCACCGTCGGGTATTGCCGTTGGATAAAAAAGGGGAATTGGTTGAGGCGCATCCCGATTTCCAATTGGTGATTTCGTATAACCCTGGCTATCAGTCGATGATGAAAGACCTGAAACAATCGACCAAACAGCGTTTTGGCGGCTTTAAATTCGATTACCCAGAAGCAGAAATCGAAGCGGATATTGTGACAAAAGAAGCTGGCATTGATTTGGCGACCGCAGAGAAGCTGGTGCAAATCGCCCAACGGTCACGAAACTTAAAGGGCCATGGTTTGGATGAAGGGATTTCAACTCGACTACTGGTCTATGCTGGGCAGTTGATTAATAAAGGGGTTGATCCTAAAAAGGCTTGTTCAATGGCGCTGATTACGCCTTTAACCGATGATGATGATATTTTGGATACCTTATTAACCACGGTCGAAACCTTCTTTGAGTGAGTTAAATTCATTCAAATGAACACAATTTTGACCAGGCCTGGTGAAATAACACAGATTAAAGGTGAGTTAAGCGATGAGTTTTGATATGCAAGAAATCAAGGAATCCTTGATTGAAAGCGTTCCGCAATTAGACGAAATGCTGGATTCATTGATTCAAGAAGCATCCCATCAGATGTCGGAAGCGACCCGAGAAACTTGGTTGCAAAATGCCCAAGGAATCGCTTATTTGGGCAAAGGACAGCAAATCGTTATTAGCTATCTTGAAGCGGTTCCCCAAGTGGTGGCACAGGTTGAAGATGAGATCCTGGATGATATTTTGGAAACCGTCATGAAGCTGTCTTCGGTGACATCGGGTGAAGTGGTTTCTTTAACATTGGATTCGTTACCCCTGGTTGCCGAAAGAACGGGCGATATTGAATTGCTGAGACAATACTTGGCATTGATTTATCAATTGGGCTCGAAAACACCGCGTGGCTTGCGTCCGATGTTGGGCATTATGGATGACTTGATGTCAAAGCTAACCGTTTCCGGTTTGCGGCGTTGGGCGCAATGGGGTGCGCAGGCGCATGCGCGTAACTTTCAGGCGCAGATGGATTATTTTGCCTTACAGTCGGAAGATTCAAAAGCGGTGTTTCAGCAGCAGCGAAAAGGCTCGCTGTTTATTGATTACCATCGTCCCATCAATTTTTATTTACGAGCTTTTTGGGCGAGGGATTTCTTTATTCGACCCACGGCATCGGATTTTGATGACTTTAAGCCTTTTTATGAAAGGATGGCGATGCATTTACCAGATGCCTTAAATGATTTGGGCGACATTAAAGGCGCAGAATTGTATCGAGCGATGGCCGCACATATGGCTTCGCATATTATGTATAGCTCGGCTGCCATTTCCATGGAGCAGTTGAATCCGCAACAAATGTTCTTTATTGAATTGATTGAAGATGCGCGGGTTGAATACAATGCCATTCAACAGTTTCCTGGCTTGAAAACACTGTGGATGAAGGTGGCAAGAGCAGCAATGGAAGCCACAGAATTATCAGAAAAAACCACCGCGTATCGTTTGGAGCAGTTGGCATTGGCGTTGATGGATCCGTCTATTCAGTTGGCAGACGATTCTTTGTCGCTGATTGCTGAACAATTCCATGCTGAAATTGAAGCCAATTCCGACAATGAACAGTGGTCTTGGAATCTGGGAATGACGCTCTATAATCATTTGAATCAGGCGAGCAGTCGTTGGGAATCGCTGACGGAGATTAAACGGATGCGTTTCCCTTATCGTGATGATAACAGACTGGTCTGGGCATCAGAAGAATGGGCGGACATGGACGGTGCCGCTTCCGGCTATCAGGAAACGGTGCGCAAGCATGTTTCCGTGATGGAAATGATTAATGAAATCGATTCGGAATTGGTCGATGTGGATCATGATGAAATCTGGGTGCTGGGATCAGAGCTCTTTCCTTATGAAGATCATGGGCAGTCCTACAATGAATTGGAAGGGGTTGAACCGATTTCCGATCCGTTTCATTATGCCGAATGGGACTATCGTGTGCAGTTGAATCGCCCCAATTGGGTCACCTTGTATGAGCATCGTGCCAAAAAGGGTGACCCGGCTTTGTATGACCAAATCTTAGAGCAAAATAAGGGCATAGCGCATCGGATTAAACAAATCGTTGATAAGTTGCAAGCGGTTGGCTTACAACGTGTACGTCGGATTGAGGATGGCGATGAATTGGACTTAAATGCTTGTGTGGAAGCCATTACCGCATTAAGAATGGGACAAGAACCTGACCCGCGCATTACCATGAAAAATATCATTCGCAGTCGAGAAGTGTCAGTGGTGATTTTGTTAGATTTGTCAGAATCGACCAATGAGTATGTGACAGGGGTTGATAAAACGGTTTTACAAGTGACGCAAGAAGCGGCCATTTTGGTGTCGCATGCGATTAACGGTATTGGCGATCAATTCGCCGTGCATGGTTTTGCGTCAGATGGTCGTCATGATGTTCAGTACACGCGTTTCAAACAATTTGATGAGCCATTTGATGCTGATGTGCATGCTAAGTTAGCGGGTATGCAAGGCGGGCTATCCACTCGAATGGGAACCGCCATGCGTCATGCCGGCCATTATTTAGAAAGACAATCGAGTAAGCAAAAACTGCTGTTGGTGATCACCGATGGGGAGCCTGCCGATATTGATGAAAAAGACAGTCAATATTTAAAGCAAGACGCGAAAAAAGCGGTAGAGGAATTACAAACGAAGGGCGTTTATTCTTATTGCTTGACCATTGATCAGTTTGCCGATAAATATGTGCAACAGATTTTTGGCCAAAACCGCTATGCGATTGTGGATGATGTCTTAAAGTTACCTGAGAAATTACCGCAATTATTTGCCAACCTAACGACCTAGTTGAGGTTATTAAGGAATACATTATGAATTCAAATCAGTTTATTGCCGCGTTAGAGGCGTTGGAACAAAGCCATTATCAAGCCATTTTAGAGGGCGCCGCTTTAGTGCTACAAAATGATGTGGCACTGACGGTGGGTAAGAGTGAACAGCCGTTTGTTATTTTTGAGCTGGGTGAAGAGCATTTTGATTCAATACAAGCCTTGAAGGCATCATTAATCGAACGTGCAGAGGCGTTAATCGCTGAATATTATCAATTTAATCCGCTTAGTAAACGGCATTTTAATCAGCAGTTGACGCAATTGATTGCGACACATGGCGCAGATAGATTGGTTACGTTACCCGGCAAGCAAGCGGATTTAAAGTTGTTTGTGGATCAGGGTGCTTTAACGCTGGAGGGTGCAGACAGTCCACGTTTTAAATATGGCCTCTGTTTGTCACTTTCAGAAAATTATCCAGCTAAGGCGATTGAAAATAAAGTTAAAAATTGGTTGGCTTCTGACCATGCTTATGGCGATTATATTAGTGTCAATGTCTGTCGCTTTAGTAGCATGGATGTGGCTTGATACACTTATTGAATGAAGGTTATTTGCAGTAACGGCAGCAAGGCACCAAAAAATAATAGTAACCATAAAATGGGCGGGCGATAGCGGCGAAAAATCGCAAAGCCGATGATGACAATGCTTAAATCCAAAAGGCCATGAATGGCGCTGGTCATGACTGGATGGATGAGCACCGCCAGCAGTAATCCCACCACCGCAGCATTGAGCAGAAAAACGCCGCCTTGTAATCTAGGATGGCGCAAAGCCGTTTGCCAACGTTGATAACACATTTGCATGAGCAATAGGCCGGGTAGAAAAACGCCGAGTGTTGCCAGTATCGCACCTTCAACCGGTGCTTGAGGCAGCATCAAAGCACCGAGATAAGTGGCAAAAGTAAACATTGGCCCTGGAACGGCTTGCGCTAAGGCATAGCCACTTAAAAAGAGGTCTTGTCCAACCTGATCGGCGACAAGGGGTTCCAGTAGGGGCAATACCACATGACCACCACCAAACACTAGACTCCCGGCTTGCATAAATTGTGCTAATAGTTGTAGTGACGGAGACAAGTATTCCGGTAATAGCCAGTAGACACCAATCAATAGCAGGATGAACAGGCCTAGGCCATAGATCAGAATCATCGAGTGTGGCACCTGAGGGGACTCGGTCTTTTCAATGGTATTTTGCTCTGTCGGGCACCAACGCCAGCCGATAACAAAGCTCATGGTCAGCAGCATTAACGGCAGCCATAGAGAACTGGGGAATAACAGCAATAGCATCGCTATTACCACGGTAACCGATTGTGTCAGTCGCGTGCGGCTAAAGGTTTGATACATGCTCAAACAGGCATCAGCAACGACAATTACCGCCAATAATTTTAACGATGCAATGAGGGTTGAAAAAAGTGTCGATTCGGGAGCGGGTTGCCAGAGTGCAATCATCAATAACAGTAAAAACGAAGGCAAGGTGAACCCGAGAAATGCAGCCCATCCTCCTATCCGTCCGCCTCTAGTGAGACCAATGGCAAAGCCGACTTGACTGGAACTGGGGCCAGGTAAAAATTGACTGAGCACGATTAAGTGTTGATACTCTTCCGCTGAAAGCCAATGTAATTGTTCTACAAAACGGTGATGAAAATAGCCTAAATGCGCGGCTGGCCCACCAAAGCTCATCAGTCCAAGCCGTAAAAACTGCCAAAAAATATCAACGACCTGCTTCATTTTCTATTCTCAATTAATGTCCCCACTCAATTCTGATCGAGAGATGTTCCTTATCATCTAGCGCTTATTGTTGCCGCCATTCTAAAGGCAGATATCCATTATCGACAATTGATACAGTGTCATGCTAAGTATCCATTTATATGTCATAATAAACAAAAAATGGCTTAGTCATATCGTTAATTCAAATTCACCGTGATTAAGTTAAAATATGCACTGAACAAAAAGAATCACAAAATGAAAATTCAATATAAAGCCGCCATCACCATGGCCTTATTTGGAGCTTTGATTGTTATACTGCTCTCTACCGGTTATGATCTCATTAACCGTCAAATCGTTGTTAGTCAGGAACTCGAATTACAGAAAAATATTTCCGAACAGGTTGCTCAGCGAGTTGATTCTCATCTAAAAGAAAAAATTTCTGTCGCGATTACGCTTGCATCCGCACCGATTATCAAACAAACGCTTCAACAAAGTAACCAACAATTTGCTGCCTTGTCCGCTGAGATGCGCAAACAAAAGATTCAAGCGTTGAATACCCAGTGGCAAGACGCGGATTCAATCGATGATCTCTTTATCCAAAAACACCTCACAAATCCTCTCGCTCAGTTTTTGAAGTCTCAACAGATGCTTTTACCGGGTGAATATGGAGAAATCTTTTTAACCAATCGTTTTGGGGTGATGATTGCATCAACCGGTAAGTTGACAACACTCGCACATGCTCATAAATATTGGTGGCAAGCCAGTTATGATGATGGTCATGGGCGTGTATTCTTAGATGATCGTGGTTATGACACCAGTGTGGATGGTTACGTGTTAGGCGTGGTCGTTCCAATAAAGATAAACGGTGAGATTATTGGTTTGTTAAAAAGTAATGTCAATATTATGGGGTCTTTAACCGGTTTTGTTCAAGATTTTGCCATGCATAATATCCGACAGCTTAAGATCGTGCGGACGGGAGGACTTGTTATTTCGGGTGCCAATGTAACCCCCTTAACCACAGAAGTCATTCCTGAGTTGCGTCCATTATTAGCGGACAAACATCGTGTTGCCACTCAAGTTATCAATAATCACCAGACCCAGTTAGTTGCAGTAACGCCGGTCATGTCGACCATGGGATCGGAGACAGTTGGATTTGGTGGTAAAAAAGAATCGGTTGATCATTTAAAAGGCAATCAGGGTGAGGGGTGGCATGTCGTGGTGGCTATTTCAGAAGACAAGTTACTGTCGGAAACCCAAGATACAACCCTGTTGATTTTGACTATTGGGATTATTTTAACCCTCGCATCGAGTCTGGTGGCATTATTTTTAGGAAAGTGGATTGCTGGTCCAATTGAAAAGCTGGCATTAACCGCAAGACGAATCGGTGAAGGAGATCTTTCGTCAAAAGCGGATGTGTCTTCCAATGATGAAATTGGCGCCTTGGCCGGTTGTCTCAATGAGATGACACAAAACCTTCATGACACCATGACGTCAAGAGCGCTATTGCTAAAAGAAATTAAGCAGCGTGAAAAAACTGAAAGCGCCTTAAAAAAACTGTCAACCACGGATGAATTAACTGGGATTTACAACCGAAGAGCCTTTGACGAACAATTGACGACGAATCTAGCACGAACAAAGCGTTATCAAGAACCTTTGTCTTTGTTGATAATCGATATTGATTTATTTAAACAGGTCAACGATCATTATGGTCATTCGGTTGGTGATCTTGTTTTAAAAGAGTTGGTTATTGAAATGAAAAACCATATTCGGGAGTCTGACATTCTCGCCAGGTGGGGTGGAGAAGAGTTTGTATTATTATTGCCTCAAACCAAAGCATCTGCCGCCATGCAACTGGCAGAGCGGTTAAGAAAAGGCGTGGCGGAACATTTATTTCCATCGGTAGGACCGTTAACTGTGAGTATTGGCCATTCGGAGGCCACACCAAATGATTCAAGTGATTCGCTATTAAATCGTGCTGATAATGCATTGTATCAGGCCAAAGAAGCGGGGCGTAATCAAGTCATTTCATTATAGGCTCAGTGATGACCCCTTGTTTGTCATTTGGCGTTCAGCTTAGAGAGTCTTTAATAAGACTGCTGTGAACGCCACTCAGGATAGCCTTCCATAAGTCGCTTGGCATTAAATCCTTGTGAAAGCAAGATTTCGACGGCTTGTTGCGACCACATGCAGTAAGGGCCTCGACAATAAACAATCAGAGGATTTTGTGGATCCAATTGCGTTAAGCGATTCGCCAAGGTTTCAATGGGGACATTAATGGCATTGGGTAAATGACCCGCAGCAAATTCATCTTCAGGTCGGACGTCCAGTAATGTATAGGATTGATTGTCGCACGTCAGTTTTTTTAGCGTATCGAATGAAACGGGTTCTAAAGGTGTATTGGGTTGAAGGTGTTCTCGTAGGAGGCTTTGCATGTCATCCAACTGCGTCTCGGCGACTTGTCGAAGGCTGACAATTAATTGGAAAACGGATGGGTCACTTAAGCGATAAATAATCCGTTGTTTATCACGACGATTTTTGACCAGGCCTGCTTGTTTAAGGGATTGCAGGTGTTTGGAGACATTGGCTATGCTGAGGTTGAGTTTTTGGTGTAGGCTCTCGACATCATTTTCGCCTTGCGCTAACACATCTAAAATCATTAGCCGATTGGCATGCCCCATTGCCTTGCTCACTTGAGCAAGCTGTTCAAAAAGACTGCGTTTCAGGAGGGTGTCAGACATTGCTAGGCCTTGTCATGCTTGTCGCTAGTCTGATTCAATACCATCTAACTTTTTCACTTTTTTGTACGCCTTGGCCACGGCTTTCTTCACTCGTTCTTCAATTTCTAAATGTTCCGCTGCGGACATGTAAAAGGACATATCGATATCATAACGGATATAGCGCGGAGGAATTCGATTGAGGGCAATGCAAGCCATATCGGCAAGTTGGTTTTCAGTTAAGCCACAATCATAATAATGTTCTTGAATATAGTTGAAAATAGGTCTTTCATAGTAGTTGTGAACCGTTTCTAAATCAGACATGCGATGATTCCTCTGATGATTGGGATAAAGCCTCGCCGCGAATAAATGCAGACTTTTGCGATTAAATCGACTTAATAAACTATACCGAACTTTGAGCGATAAAAAAAGGGCTTTAAAGCCCTTTTAAAATTAACTGATTTTTAGTCCATAGTGAGACTACTTGAGGCTACTATTTTTCGCGTGCCACAGCGCGATAGCCAATATCCGTTCGGTTAAAGGCGCCTTGCCAATGGATTTTAGCCAGGCCTGCATAAGCACGCTGTTGTGCTTCGCTAACACTGTCACCTAAAGCGGTGACACACAGCACGCGTCCACCGGAAGTGACCAATTGATCGGCATTGTTGAGACTGGTGCCCGCATGAAACACCTTGGTGTTTTCATTATTAGCGTCTTCGATGCCGGTAATGACATCGCCTTTGGCATAGCTTTCAGGGTAACCTGCTGCGGCCATAACCACACCCAGTGCCGAACGGCTGTCCCATTCGGCTTCAACTTGATCGAGGCGCTGTTCTAATGCCGCCAAACACAGTTGTGGCAAGTCGGATTGCAAACGCATCATAATGGGCTGGGTTTCCGGATCGCCAAATCTGCAATTAAATTCAAGCACTTTAGGCGTGCCATCTTCGGCAATCATCACGCCGGCATACAAAAATCCGGTATAAGGTAGGCCGTCTTTGGCCATGCCGTCAATGGTCGGATAGATGACTTCCTGAAGGATACGTTGATGAATTTCAGGTGTGACCACTGGCGCGGGGGTATAAGCGCCCATGCCGCCAGTATTGGGGCCGGTATCGCCATTATCCCGAGCTTTGTGATCTTGCGATGTCGCCATCGGTAAGACATGCTTGCCATCCGCCATCACAATAAAGCTGGCTTCTTCACCCGTTAGAAATTCTTCAATCACCACGCGCGCGCCCGCATCGCCAAATTTATTGCCCGCGAGCATGTCTTTGACCGCGTCGATGGCTTCATCATTGGTTTGTGCCAGAATGACGCCTTTACCGGCGGCTAAGCCATCGGCTTTAACAACAATGGGTGCGCCCATTTGCGTGATATAGTCAACGGCAGGTTCGATTTCAGTAAAGACCGCATAAGCGGCTGTTGGAATCTGATGTTTGGCCAGGAAGTCCTTGGAAAAAGCTTTAGAGCCCTCCAATTGTGCAGCGTCTTTGCTGGGGCCAAAACACTTGAGGCCAGCGGCCTGAAATGCATCAACGACACCCAATACGAGTGGCACTTCGGGGCCAACAATGGTTAAATCAATGTCGTTTTGCTGTGCAAAATCGACCAGGCCTGGTAGGTTTTCAACGGCAATATCAACATTTTCTAGGTTGGGTTCTAAGGCGGTTCCGGCATTCCCCGGTGCCACAAAGACTTGGTTTACTTGTGCAGACTGAGCCGATTTCCATGCCAATGCATGTTCACGCCCACCACTGCCAATAATCAATACGTTCATAGTGTTTTCTCGTTTAGTGTTTGAAGTGGCGCATGCCCGTGAAGACCATGGCGATACCGTGTTCATTGGCTGCGTCAATCACTTCTTGATCACGCATAGAGCCGCCTGGATGAATTACAGCGGTAATGCCGGCCGCAGCGGCTGCATCGATACCATCACGGAACGGGAAAAAGGCATCGGATGCCATGACCGACCCAGGCACCACCAAGCCTTCATCGGCCGCTTTAATTCCGGCGATTTTGGCAGAATAAACACGACTCATTTGCCCTGCGCCCACGCCAATAGTCATGCCGTCTTTGACATAGACAATGGCATTGGATTTGACAAACTTGGCCACTTTCCAAGCAAACATTAGGTCTTGCATTTGTTTTTCGGTCGGTGCTTTTTCGGTAACCACTTTCAGGTCATCTGCGGTGACCATGCCTAAGTCACGGTCTTGAACCAAGAGTCCACCAGTTACGCGCTTATAATCATAAGTCGCGAGCGGTTGACCCAATTCACCACAGGCTAAGAGTCTGACGTTTTGTTTGGCTTCGACAATGGCTTTGGCCGCTTCTGAAACGCTTGGCGCAATAATCACTTCGACAAATTGGCGTTCGACAATCGCTTTTGCGGTTTGGGCATCGAGTTCGGTATTAAAGGCGATGATGCCGCCAAATGCAGAGGTTGGGTCGGTTTTAAATGCGCGTTCATAAGCCTCAAAAGGGGTTTGACCGATGGCAACCCCACATGGATTGGCATGTTTGACAATCACACAAGCGGTTTCGTCAAAGGTTTTGACCAATTCTAAAGCGGCATCTGTATCAGCGATGTTATTAAAGGATAAGGCCTTGCCTTGAATTTGAGTGGCCGTTGAAATAGAAGCTTCGGCTGGTTGGCGTTCGGTATAGAAAGCCGCTTTTTGATGTGGATTTTCGCCATAGCGCATCGATTGCTTTTTAACAAATTGGGTGTTGTAGGTGCGTGGGAAGGTGTCCTCGGCCTCTTCTGAGAAGTGGGTGCCAAAGTAATTGGCAATGGCGCCATCATAACGGGCGGTTTGCTCAAAGGTTTTAATGGCTAAATCAAAACGGGTCGCATGGCACAGTTGTCCATCATGACTTTGTAGTTCCGATAGGATGCGTGCATAGTCGTTAGGATCGGTGACCACAGCAACGTCTTTATGGTTTTTGGCGGCTGAACGTAACATGGTGGGACCACCAATATCGATGTTTTCAATGGCATCTTCCAAAGCACAATTGGGATTCGCAACCGTTGCTTCAAATGGATAAAGATTGACGACAACCATGTCAATTGGCTCGATATTGTGTGCCTGCATGACGTCATCATCTATACCGCGACGTCCAAGTAAACCGCCATGAATTTTGGGGTGTAAGGTTTTAACGCGACCATCCATCATTTCAGGAAAACCAGTGTAGTCGGAGACTTCGGTAACGGCAATGCCGGCTTCTGAAAGGGCTTTATAGGTTCCGCCAGTTGATAGAATGGCAATATCCATCGCCACTAAGGATTCGGCAAATTGAATAATGTCGGTTTTGTCAGAAACACTAATAAGAGCGCGACGAACGGGTTTCATAAGGATGTTTTCTCCAAAAGTTTAAAAATGTGAGCAATCAGATCGGTATCGACAATTTAGGCTTGAGTAATATCGTAGGTTTGCATTTTCTTTCTAAGGGTATTGCGATTAATGCCTAATATTTCAGCCGATCGACTTTGATTAAATTGGGTTTCTTGTAAGACGAATTCAATCATCGGACGTTCTACTTGACTGATGACCATTTGGTACACATCACTGGGTACTTCACCTTCTAAAGTGGCAAAGTAGCTTTGTAAGGTTTGAGTGACGTGCTTGCTCAAACATTGAGGAGGTGATGTTGGCCTATCATTGATCATAAAGTGTATGGGTCTCAAAATACTGGTCGATGAGCTTGAGTTGCGCTTGGGTGCTTTCAAGCTGATTAAACTGCTTTCTAAGTTGGTTACCATTCGGTAAATATTGGCTGTACCAGCCACAATGCTTACGCGCGAGTTTGAAGCCCAGTTGCGATCCATATAGGGTTTCAAGTTCTGTAAAATGGCGTAACATGACTTGATGAAATTCCGATAAAAGCGGCTTGTCCAAAAAGTCTCCCGTGGTCAGGAAATGGCGAATTTCCCTAAAGATCCATGGGTAGCCCTGTGCAGCGCGTCCAATCATAATGCCATCTGAAAGGGTGTATTTTAATACAAAATCGGCTTGATTTGGATGACAAATATCACCATTTGCAATGACGGGAATCTTGAGTGCTTGTTTGACGGCCTTAATGGTGTCATATTCAGCTTGACCATGAAACTTGTCTGCGCGCGTCCGTCCATGAAGCGTGACAGCTTGAATGCCAAGATTCTCCGCTATTTTAGCCAACTCAACGGCATTGCGATGTTTTGGATCGATACCGGTTCGCATTTTTAAGGTTACAGGCAGGTCAACGGCATTGACTAAGGCGTCAAGCAGTTGGGCGGCCTTGTCTGGATCGGCCATTAAGGCTGATCCAGCCGCAACATCACAGACTTTTTTGGCAGGACACCCCATATTAAAGTCGATAATGTCGGCGCCCATTTCTGCTTGCCATTGTGCTGCTTCGGCCAGCTCATTGGGGTCGGTGCCGAGTAGTTGAACAATGCGAGGCGACGTTTCGGTGCGCTCGGCTTGGCGGGTAGCGGATTTACGTGAATGGCGCAGTTGTTTTTGGGAGGCAACCATTTCCGAGACGGCATAATCGGCACCTAAGGATCGACAAATATCTCGAAACACTCGGTCGGTAATACCGGCCATAGGTGCCAGCGCTAGGGTTGGTTGCGCTGGTTGATTCTCTGGAGCGTTAAGCAGCGTTAGCATGGTGGCTAAAACTGAGTTGTGCCCAATCGTCTAAGGTGTTTTGTCCCGTTAATGAAAAGCCCTGTGCTTGGTAAAACTCGATGAGTTCGTCTGCTTGCTGTGCAAGCAAGCCGGAAAGCACCAAAGTGCCGTTGGGTTTGAGTAGGCGTTTGAACTCCGGTGCTAGCTCTTTAAGAGGCCCAGCCAAGATATTGGCTAACAGACAGTCAACAGGGGGTGATTGAAAGTCTTTCACCAAGCTAAAGGGAATGTCAGCCTGATTTCGCTGTGCATTTTGTTGACTGGCTAAAATGGCTTGAGGGTCGATATCTGTCCCTTGTACTGATTGGGCACCTAATTTTTGGGCAGCCAGTGCCAGGACGCCGGAACCACAGCCATAGTCAATGACGTTTAAGTCTTTTGGGGGATGTTGGTCAAGCCAGGTTAAGCAGAGTGCCGTGGTCGGATGGGTTCCTGTGCCGAAAGCCATGCCCGGATCGAGCAGTAAGTTGACGGCATTGGCATCGGGTGCTTCACACCAACTGGGGACAATCCAAAGGTGATTGCCAAATTGCATTGGCTCAAATTGATCCATCCAAGCCCGTATCCAATCCTTGTCTTCAAGCGCTTCAATGCGAAAGGCATTTTCTGACAGTTCAGGCATTTGTGCGGTTAGTTGAGCAATGATTGCTTTCGCATCAACCTCAGCATCAAATAAGGCGATCACACGTGTTTGTTGCCAAATAGGCGTGGTGCCCAGTTCTGGTTCATAAATCGGGTTGTCTTGAGCATCGGCAAAGGTGACCGAAACGGCACCCACTTCCATAAAAGCATCCGAAAGGGGTTCTGCAACGGGTTCATTGACAGTGATATTGATTTGTATCCAGGCCATGGGCAAGATCCTAACAAAAGGTTTGAAAGAGAGGAAGAGCAAAAGGCCCCAAAAAGGGGCCGATTTATCGTTGGGTTAAATCAGGTGTTCGAGCCGATGCTCTAAATAGTGAATGTTTTGTTCACCTTCACAAAATCCTAAGTCATTCATGATCTCACGCTGTAAACGAATATTGGTGTCGATTCCTTGGATAATCAGTTCATCCAGTGCGG
Organism: Hydrogenovibrio sp.; assembly: GCA_965658885.1. GTDB lineage: Bacteria > Pseudomonadota > Gammaproteobacteria > Thiomicrospirales > Thiomicrospiraceae > Hydrogenovibrio. Next base: position 26,559 of record CBFHUY010000002.1, on the reverse strand, counting down.
TGTCCATCCGCGCTATGGCAGATGTCCGGCTGGCACCATAACAAATTAATTTCCCAATCATGGAATCATAATAAGGCGGAACCGTATAGCCGGTATAGATATGAGAATCCCAACGGACACCGATACCACCTGCCAAATGTAATCGATCAATTTTGCCCGGTGAAGGGGTGAAGTTTTTGGAAGGGTTTTCGGCATTGATGCGGCATTCAATGGCATGCCCACGAATGACAATATCTTCTTGCTTAATCTGTAGCGGTAGCCCCATTGCAATTTCAATTTGTGCTTTGACGAGATCGACGCCCGTGACTTGTTCGGTGACCGGGTGCTCCACCTGAAGACGGGTATTCATTTCGATGAAATAAAACTCGCCATTTTCATATAGGAATTCAAAAGTGCCGGCGCCGCGATAGCCAATTTCCAAGCAAGCATTGACGCAAGCCTGTCCAATCCGGTTGCGCTGTTCTTCCGTTACGCCAGGCGCGGGCGCTTCTTCAACCACTTTTTGATGGCGACGCTGCATTGAACAGTCACGCTCACCTAAATGAATGGCATTGCCTTGGCCGTCAGCTAAAACTTGAATTTCAACATGGCGCGGGGTTTCCAGGAATTTTTCCATATAAACTTCTGGGTTGCCGAAGAAGCTACCGGCTTCAGATTTCGTCAGTTGAATGGATTTGATTAAGTTGGACTCGGTATGAACCACGCGCATACCTCGACCACCGCCGCCGCCAGACGCTTTAATGATAATGGGATAGCCAATATCTTTGGCTAATCGTTTGTTTTCATCATCGTTGTCGCCAAGAGGACCACCGGAACCGGGTACGGTCGGAACGCCAGCCGCTTTCATTGCACGAATGGCTGAAACCTTGTCACCCATAATGCGAATGGTTTCTGCTTTGGGCCCCATAAAGACAAAGCCACTTTCTTCTACACGCTCTGCAAAATCGGCATTTTCCGATAAAAAGCCATAACCAGGATGGATGGCTTCGGCATCGGTGATTTCAGCCGCAGAAATAATGGCTGGGACGTTAAGGTAGCTGTCGGTTGACGCAGCCGGGCCAATACAAACCGATTCATCAGCGAGTAATACGTGCTTGAGATTGGCATCGGCCGAAGAGTGTACTGCAACCGTTTTGATGCCCATTTCTTTACAAGCTCTGAGCACCCGTAAAGCGATTTCACCTCGGTTGGCAATTAGAATTTTTTCAATCATGTAGCAGGTTTCCTATGGCTTGATTATTCGATGATGAATAAGGCTTGTCCGAACTCAACGGGTTCAGCATTTTGAGTCATGATTTTTTTAATTGTACCTGAAACATCCGCTTCAATTGGGTTCATGATTTTCATTGCTTCGATAATGCATAAGGTGTCGCCAACCGAAACCTGGTCACCCACGCTAACAAAAGGGTCAGCATCCGGAGAAGGGGCATTGTAAAAAGTGCCCACCATTGGAGAGGTAATTGTATGGCCACTGACCTCTGCGGGGGCTGCTTCTGCCGGAGCGGCAGTTTCTGCGGCTGGCGCTGGCGCGCTGGCGGCAGGTGCAGCGTGATAAGCCATTTGCGCAGGGGCTTGCATCATGACAGGCTCTTTGCTGCGGGTAATGCGAATATTATGTTCACCTTCTTTAATTTCGATTTCCGCGATATCTGATTGTTCTACGATTTCGATAAGCTTGCGAATTGAGCGAATATCCATGATTGGGTTCCTTTTAAGCAGTTAGGGTTTTTGGGTTCAAGTTAGTTAATTCAGTTATTTTAGTTTTTCGACAGCGGCCGCCAATGCCAATTGATATCCAATCGGACCCAATCCGGCAATAACGCCTTCGGCAATGTCCGAAAAATAGGAATGGTTGCGGAAGGGTTCGCGACGATGGATGTTGGATAAATGCACTTCAATAAAAGGGATTTTGACGGTGCTTAATGCATCGCGGATCGCTACACTGGTGTGGGTGAAGGCTGCTGGGTTAAATATAATGAAATCAATGTCTTTCATTGCATTATGGATGCGTTCAATAATTTCATGTTCTGCATTGCTTTGAAAGTTAAATAGACGCACTTCATAATCATCGGCGAGTACTTCAAGCGATTCAATGATATCGCTCAGTGACTGGCGACCATAGTGTTCGGGTTCTCTCTTTCCGAGCAAATTGAGATTAGGGCCATTGATGACGAGAATGTTTGCCATAAAGCGTCCTTGGTTTGACTGACAGTCAAGTGAGTTACGTTCTGAAATTTAATAAAGTGCTGAAAATTATACCTTAAAGTGGCAAATTGTCATAGGTAATGTGCAAAAAAAGCCGTGAAAATTCACGAACGGTATTGAAGTGGTTAAGAAGTTATTATTTATTGTTAAGGCGGCTTGGTTTGGCTAAAAAGCCTGCTTAAAATGACCAGGCCTGGTCATTTTAAGCAGGAGGGGGAAAGTTTTGCTGTGCTAACGCTTATTTATAAGCGTTTTGAATGTTGTTTAAAAATACATCAGGTTTTTGGAAACCAACAACACGCTGTGCTTTTTGCTCTTGCCCTTCATTAAAGAACATGATGGCTGGCGGTCCAACAATGCCGAGCGCTTTCATGAGTTCTTTGTCATTGGCATTGTTATCCGTCACGTCGGCTTGTAATAGCGTGACGTTGCTAAGCGCTTTTTGTACTGCTGGGTCAGAGAAGGTAAAGCTTTCCATTTCCTTACAGCTAATACACCAGTCGGCGTAGAAGTCGAGCATAATTGGATTGCCTTTGGCAATTTCAGCATTTAGCTCATCAACCGTGCTGATCTTTTGGAAATTTAACTCCGCATGTGACTCGCTCGCACCTGCTGAACCGCTTCCTTGGAAGGCTTTTAGGGGTTGCAAGTAACTTGAGCTACCGCCAGCAAGTCCCAAGAACATAGTGGTACCATAGATTAAGAAGATAACACCAATACTCTTGGCCAGTTTGTGCCAGCCTGATTTTTCACCGATGGGTTCAAGTGCCCCTAAGTAAACAGCAGAACCAATCAATAATGATGCCCAAGCTGCCAAAATCATCCATTCAGGTAAAATGCGCTCTGCCATCCAGATGGCAACACCGATCATTAAGACACCAAAGATGGCTTTGACATTGTCCATCCATGCACCGGCTCTTGGCAGGAGTTTTCCGGCTGAGGTACCCAGTAGTAATAATGGAACCCCCATACCAATACTCATTGCAAATAGGGCTGTACCGCCTAATAGGGCGTCACCGGTTTGACCAATGTAAATCAAAGAGCCTGCGAGAGGGGGAGCCATACAAGGACCAACGATTAAGGCAGACAAGAAGCCCATAACCGCAACACCCGTTAAGGTCCCGCCCTGTTGTTTGTTAGAAATGTTGGTAAGTTTTGACTGAACGCTGCTTGGCAATTGAAGTTCATAAAAACCAAACATTGAGAAGGCTAATAGCACGAAGATCAGTGAGAAGGTACCAATAATCCATGGGTTTTGGAAGTGTGCCTGGAGGTTTTCACCAAATAGACCAGCCATAACTCCCGCAGCCGTATAGGTAATCGACATGGCTAATACATAGACCAAGGACATGGTAAAGGCACGGCGAGTAGTGAGTTGATCACCTTGTCCGACAATGATACTGGAAAGAATCGGAATCATTGGGAAGACGCAAGGGGTTAGCGACAGAAGTAACCCAATCAGGAAGAAACTACCGATAATGGTCCAAATAGAACCGGTTTCGAGGTTGTTTGCAATTTGATCTGTTTCTGAAAGCGGTTGTTGTGCTTCTGTTTCAGCGGCATTCGAGGTGGCGGTGCTATCCGCTGTTGCAGATGACGTTGTAAAATCCGCTGGATCTAATGCAATTTTCTTTTTGACAGGTGGGTAACAAACGCCCGCTTCGACTGAACAGCCTTGATAACGAATTTCAACAGTTGTGTCATTGCCGACATTTGAAATGGGTAAACGAACTTGAAAGTCGCCGTGATAAACCATCACATCCCCAAATACGGGGTCATTGGCTGAAATGGCTTTTGGTAATTGGAGCGCACTTAGCGTGGCAGAACCGGTTTTAACCTTGGCCTTAATTTTATCTCGATAAAGGTGATATCCTTCAGCAACCTTGAAGTCGAGCACTAAATGGCCTTGTTTGTCTGTCTGTGTTTTCAGCTGAAAAGCATCATCTATGTCCAGAAGTTTTGGCTGTTCATGTTGATTGACGATCTTGTTTAGGGCAGAAGCATCGGCAATCGCACCATTTTCGGCCTTGACCAAACCAGGGTTGAATAAAGCCGCCAGCAACAAGAGCATGGCAGCCAGTAATGGGGGTGAAAAAGTAAATTTTAATGCACGTGTTTTCATTAAAAAACCTCAAGTGTTAAATGACATTGATCTCAACTGTTTTGTTGTCATAGTATAGTAAGATATAAATCTTAACCAAAACTTAAAGATGAGATTCATTTATCGTTGCACAATTGTTTTTTTATGAATGGCGTTGGATTCAGTTGACTGGGGTGTTTGAAAAGGGTTGTTATGTTTAAAGTATTTTTTGTGCTATTTTTAGTGGTTCCATTGGTGGAACTGTATGTGTTAATTCAGGTTGGAGGCGAAATTGGTGCCTTGCCAACGATTTTGTTAACCTTGTTTACGGCGGCCCTAGGCGCGGGGTTAATGCGACATCAGGGAATATCCACTTTGCAGAAGGCTCAGGTTAATATGGCGCAAGGCCAAGTGCCTGCGGTTGAAATGTTTGAGGGTGTGCTCATTTTTGTCGGCGGCGTTTTACTATTGGTTCCTGGCTTAATCACGGATGCGCTCGGTTTTCTATTGCTATTGCCCTTTTTTAGACAATGGTTGGCCGTTAAATTAATTCGCCAACGCCAAACCCAGTATGCACGGCAAAAAGGTCATGTGTATGAAGCAGAATGGACGCAGCAAGAAGATGGTCAAATTACCCGTCGAATTAAAGTGGTTCGCACCAATCAAGATTCGGGTGAGGTGATTGATGGAGAATGGCAAGACCCCAACACTAAAAAATAAAGGTTGGGGCGGGTCTTACTTGCTCTGTTATTTTAATCCGTGCCACTCATAAATTCGGCAGTGGCACTGGCGATATCTTCATTGGCAAAATCTAAAAAGAAGTGATCTGCATCTTCCAGCATCAGCGTTTGGACTTTATCGGCATCGGCTAATGGTTGAATTTTTTCTGGGAGGTCGGCCACGACGGTATCATTAGAACCCATAATCACAAGCGTCGGCTTGTTGACTTTCTCTAAAACCGTTGGGGTGTCAAATTGCGGTTTTGATTCATAATAATCTACAAAAGCTTCTGCCGTGACCTGTGCTTTTTTGCAATAGATAAAGTCGGTGTCTTTTAAGAAGTCATTGCCGTTCCCTTTAGCAACCATTGCTTTGGCTTTGGCCAGAACGCTTTTGAGGGGTTTGCCATATTTCGCCTTATAGTCACTAGCCGATTGTTGTTCTCCAGTCGCGGGTGCAATTAAGACGATATTTTTAATTAAGTCACTGTCCTGTTCTGCCGCATACCAAGCGGTTTGATTGCCGCCTCTGGAATGACCCATGAGAGTCACTTCAGTTGTGCCCTTTGATTTTAGCCATTTCAGCCAAAAATCAATTTCTTTTAAAGCATCGGTATGTTTATGGGTATGTGGGATGGCACAGTCATATTCGCCTTTGCGATCATTAAGCCCTAGCGATAAGTTAATCGCGAGAGAACTGATGCCTTGGTAGGCAAGGTTTTTTTGAAGCTGTTGATAGGTAGAGCGTTCGTTATGCGTTAAGGTGCCATGAGTGAGTAACACCATGGGATCGCCAAAGCGTTTGTCATCAGCCATCATCAGTTTGGCATTCACCGTTAGGTTTTGGTAACTTTGCTTGATTTCTTGAAATTCTGCTGCATAGGAAAATGTGCTGGCAAGCAGGAGTTGCATCCCTATTGCCGCAGAAGCAAAAAAAGTAATGAGTTGTTTCATTGTATCTTCTCCTTAAGGTTAAATTGTTGGGTAAATCATGTTTATTTAAGAGGCAGTTGCAGTGTCTGGTGGTTTTTTGAGGGCAATAAAAACCCATAAACCTGATAATAGCATCATTATTCCGACAAAGTAAAAAGGCCAAATAATCGATGCTGTATAAAATGCGATAATCCCCATTAATAAAGCGCCTAATGCATAGCCAAAGTCTCGCCAAAAACGATAAATGCCAAGCATGCTGGCACGAGACTTGGGTTCGCTGACATCGGCAACAGCGGCGCCTAAAGTAGGGTAAAGCATGGCCATGCCAAAGCCCATAATGGCTGCAAGGATGGACCAAGCGAGGGGCGTTTCAACCCATACAAATCCGAGACTGGCGAAGGCGCAGAGCCAAAAGCCGCCAACAATCAATCCGCGTCGACCCCATTTATCGGATAAGGGGCCGGTAATCAGTTGAGACGCACCCCATACCACACCATATATCGCAATAATGGCACTGGCTTGAATGAGGGTTTGGGCTTGTTTAAGTAAGTAGACGGGCATAAACACCCACACCAGTGCATCGATGAATTTTTCGACCAGGCCTGCTTGATTTAGTGCCATTAATTGGGGGTGTTTTAAGCTGGAAAAAACGATCATCGTTTTCAAGGGTACGGTTTTCGTGGGTGTAGTATTTTTAAGCGCCTCTTGATGATTTTGTTGATGGCGTTGTGCCCAAGGATGGGTGTCAACAACCTTCCAGAAGGCTAACAAAATCCCTAAGCCAATCACAATCAAACCAAATCCCAGTATGGCTTCGCGTGGACCATAGTGCGCTGCTAAAGCAGCGGTTGCCCAGCCGGCGATACCAACCGCCGCGTAACCTGAAAATTCATTAAACCCATTGATTAGCCCTTTTTGATGCGCATGTGCTAAATCCAGTTTGCTATTCAGCGCCATCGACCAACATAACCCTTGGTTGATACCCAAAAACACCATTGCCCAAATAATCCACCACCAAGATTGCGCATAGAAGATCAATAGTGGAACAGGAAGGGCGAATAGCCAGCCTGTAATCAGTAGGCGTCGCCGCCCATACTGGTCGCTCAGGTGACCTGCTAACAAATTCATGCTTGCTTTTACCAAGCCGAAGATCACGACAAATAGTGAGAGGCTTAAAAAGGCTTGTTGCGTTAAACCAAACTCGGTTTCTGCTAGACCAGGGACAATCGTTCTTGTCATGCCAATGGTTAGCCCAACCAGAAAAACTTGGATGAGTTGCTGGCTAATTTGCGGAAGATTCACTCGAATCCCATGATGAATATTGGGCAATTTCTGTCCTAAATATGTATTCAACTAATAGGTTGAATTCTAAATTAGATTGAGATGGTTTGCAACTGATGGTTGCTTCAGTGTTCTGAATGCAGCTTAAAATTACAGTAATGGGGTTTTTGGTGTAGGGTCCGTGGGGCTAGTGCTTTAAGTTATTGACTGTTGTGCTGGCGGCAAGTAAGAGATTGGGCAATTTTTGTTTGATCGCCACCTTAAATCATGAAAGATGACGTTTAGTCTGTTACTGGGTTGACCTGTTTAAGACAGGTTTTCGAGCATTTCACTGTAGCCTTCTCGGTAGCTGGGGTATTTAAATTGATAACCCGTTGCAGTGATTTTGGCGTTGGAAAGTCGTTTGTTACTGCGTTGCATACGGCTATTTTCGGTTGGCTCTCTATGCTGAACGCTGGCGACTGAAAGCTGTTCTGCTAACCACTCATAGACATCGCAAGTGAGTGCCGGTTCATTATCAACTCCGATATAAAGCGCGTCAGGGTTCGTCAGTTGCATCAAGTGTTCAAGAATGCCAATGCAATCATCAGAGTGAATGCGGTTGCTATAAACATCTTCCATGCAGTTGGCCTTGCCTTGTTGCACCATATCAATCAGATAGGTTCTGCCAGGCCCATAAATGCCTCCAAATCGAATAACCGTTGCTGGAAAAGGTGCATTGTGTGCAATCTCTTCGCCTTCGAGAAGGCGTCGGCTGGAAAAGTTTTTGGCTTCTGCTAGGCTGTCTTCTGTGACCTTTTCGCCATCACTCTGGCCAAAGACGGAGGAGCTGGAGACGAAGAAAAGTCGTTTGATGGGTTGATTTTTTAGAGCTTCAATAATGTGTTTTAGCCCTAAAACATAGGCTTTGTAGTAGGCAAGATCATTATAGGTTTTGGCAGAGACAATATAGTAAACATACTCTAAATTGTTTGGTAACTCAGGTAAGGGGGCAAAAAGGTCGGCTTCGATCGCTTGAATCGACGGGCTGACTTTGTTAATAGTGCGACGGATACCAAAGACTTCGTGGCCTTGGTCGACTAAATTCTGGCCTAATTGATTACCTAATTGGCCGCAACCTGCGATTAAAACACGTGCCATTTTGTTTCCTCTGTGCTATTTGGGTTGTCAATATGAGATGGTTAAAGATTGAGGACTCGTTTTAGCGAATGGTATCACAAAAATTTATTATCATTTTTTAAAAAAGCAGCAAATTGATTCGAAATGATTTTCAGTCGGAAAGAAACCAAAAAGCCTCTCAAGTGAGAGGCTTTATATTGACGAAAAGTCAGGGAAAAACTTTGTTGATTAGAACCCTGTTTTACGTTGCACATTCCATTTGTACGTGTACATAACCTGCCAGTTCATTTGACTGTGCGTTGTTGTGACGCCAGCAGCTGAAGTTTGTTTGACTTCAGGCGCCATGACCATCGAAGCATCGATAACATGGTTTTTTCCAATGCCATAGCCAATCCCTGCGGTATAGTGATTTTGAATCGTGGCAGGGAATAATGGATTTAACGTTTCTTTTGGAACTGGGTTGTTAGCCATATTAGCCCCAACACGAAGTGCTACATTTTTCTGTGCTTTCCATTGTGCCCCAACCATGATGACATTTTGATCATCCCAGTTTTGATCCATAGATACATCTAAAGCGGTATTTGCAAAATTACCGTTAGCGGCAGAACCATCAGCAACAAAAGCCATTTTCAAGCTTTTCATGCTATCAGACCAAGAAATACGCTTAAAGTCGGCATTGATGATTAAGGAATCACTTGCACGGTAAGACGCACCAATACCAAAGGTGGCAGGCCATTGGAAATCAACGACTTTAATTTTCCCGGTCACGGTCATTGTCATATCGGTATAGCCAGTAGGGTTAGATTGTTGTAATAAACCACCATCGGCATCGACATTCATAAGCAAGGAAGCATCTCCTTCTAAATCACTAATCGATGTTTTGTTGTGATAGGATGCGCCAATGGTCAATTTAGGCGAAACGTCAAAGGTAAAACCTAATTTACCACCAAAACCAGCGCCTTTCGCTTGTCCAGTAAAGTTACTGTTATCAGAAAACTCAAAGCGCGCATAATTAACATCGCGGATAGCGACCATTCCGTTGTTAGCTGATGAGACAGGTTGGGTTGCTGTTCCAAGTCCTTGAGCCATGGTGCCGCCAACGCTGCCGCCTTGACCTTGCATTAATTTGCTGAAACTAGCCCCGTCCATGTCCATTAACATATCCATGCCAGCCCAAACATAATCGAGTGATGCGGCAATGTTAAGTTTATCAGTGACTTCATAACCAATTGGAATCACAACACGACCCACTGAAACTTCGGAACGAACGTCTTTGCCGCTTAATGATGTTTGGGCTTGTGGATTATTGGGGTTGGAACCATCAGCTAAAGGACCATTTGAACTATCATAGCCCCCTGATGATAGGCCACCTGCAAATAGGTCTGTCGCGCCGGCTTTGCCATACTCGGTTCCCATGCCGCCTTGACCCATTACACCGATTCCCCAAACAAAACCGTTACGTTTTTGAGCATAGCCCATGCCTGGCATAATATAAGGCCCACCGGTGGAATCGGTTGAGGCGCCAGATTGGTCATGGGTTGAGGTGATGGTTGGGTTTAGAGAGCCCAGCGCAACTTGGAATTTGTTACCTTCGATTGAACCGTGTCCCATAGTGGCGGGGTTGTTCATCATCCCGCCAAGACCGTTATTGTATGCTTGCGCAGTTCCGCCCATGGCGGTTGAAATTGGGCCGTAGCCTTCCATATTCATGCCGTTCGTCGCATGCGCCATGCCTGGGGCAAAACTGAGTGAAGCGATGGCTAAAGCAATTCTTGATTTTTGCATTGAAAGATCTCTCTAGTTGTTAATCAATAAGGTTTTTCAGGCGCAATCTCGACTGCGGCTGAATTAGACATTGAAACTATGCCTAACTTTCGTCTTGTTGAATAATCAAAATAATTTTAGGAACAATCAATAACATTGATTCATAAAGAAAAATTCTGTTTATTAAGGGATGACATTGGGGCTGAATTTAAATAAGTGTATGATTCTATTATAAAACAGTTGTATGCTTATGAATTGTAGAGAGAGGTGTTATGCATTGTTGTAGATGCAATGAATAATTTTATATTAGGGATGGTTTTTTCTATTTAAGAAAAATCTAATATAAATTAATCGGATAGCGTATTTTTGAATATTTTATGAAATTATAACCCATAAAAAAGCCTGCAAGGAGCAGGCTTTGTTAAGTAGGAATAAAGAGCGTTTGCTTAGAAAGCGCCAGATTTTCCTTTTTGAAGCATTTCCCACATGGTATCTCTAACTTGCATCGTGGCTTCTCTTAGCTCATCAGGCATTTTACGACCCATTTTGATTGCCATGTCCATATTCATGGTATAAATATGTAAGCCATCTTCTTTTTCGATGATGTTAACACGACAAGGTAAGAAACCACCCATTGCTGGAGAGAAATCAACCATTTTACGTGCAGTTTCAGGGTTACAGAATGACATCACGTGAATGACACCGCCTTCGATACCGCGTGCAGCTAATTCTTCAGATAGTGGGAGTTCGCCAACATTTTTAATATTACGGTTAATGCCGACATTTTTGATGGCGTCAATGACATCAACCAGTTCAACGCCTTCTTCAACCTTGACTTCCCACATGGTGGCTTCAGCAATGTCACCATCGGCCGCAACCCACTTGTCCCAGATTTGCATGAAGGTTTCACCAGCGCCATCGGCTAGGTTGCCAATAGCATTCATCGTACCGCATCCCGAAAGGGTTGTAATGGCACCAGCGATAAAGGCGGCTTTAAAAAATTGTGTAAGTTTCATTCAGTTTCTCCGTTGCTGTTTGGTAGTGAGACACAAAGGCTGATATCCTGTTAAAAGCACATTTGTGAATCAGTCGCTTGATTTGAGTCAATTTTCAAGTGACAAGGTTACCCCTGTTGCACATAAAATAAAAATCAATTTTTTTGTGGCCTAATAATTTTATTTTATGAAGATTACGAATTAATAATATTATTGAGTGATGAAATGTTCAAACCCTAAGTGATTTAGAATGAGATCAAATTTGTTGGATGGGCTTTTGTAAAGGGAATGTTGGTGCCATTCGCGTCGCAAGGGGTAGTGGCGTCGGTAACTTTCGTAATTGCTGGCAAAATCCTGTGTCAAACCACTGCGAAGGGCAAGGTCATCCTCTTCTGGACGATAACAGTGCTGCAGTGTTTGATATAAATCGGTTTCTAAGTGTCCCGTGAAGTCAATTTCAATCGGTTCCGGGGCGTTAGGTAAGTGAGATTGCCATAACTGACTGGGCGAGGTTTGCCAATGGTCACATAGCGCTTGATAAACCATGTCACAGCCAGCAATTTTGGCATCGAGTGAATGGCCTGCGATGTGCGGGGTTGCAATGTCGGCTACTTGGTAGAGGTCGTGAGAGATATTGGGTTCATTTTCCCAACAGTCAATAATGTTGGCTAAGGTGGGTGTTTGACACCATTGGGCTTCATTAATAATGCCGCCTCGTGCCGCATTCATTAGGATTTGTTGTGGGTAAATCTTGCGAAGTTTTTCCGCAGAAATGAGGTCGAGCGTGGCATCTGAACCGGCTTCAGATCGGGTGGTTAAAGGCGTATGTACGGTAATAATATCAGCCGTTAAGGCGGTTTCTAAATCGACAAAGTCAGTATTGCCAGTTTGTCTTTGTCGTGGAGGGTCGTTTAATAAGCATTTCATTCCCAATGCTTGCGCTTTTTGAGCAACGCCTTGTCCTACATGACCGACACCAATAATGCCTAAGGTTTTTGAGGCTAGGGAAAATTCTTTGGTATAAGCGAGGTTGACCAGGTTGGTGATAATGTATTCCGCCACTGAGTTGGCATTGCAGCCCTGGGCTGAATAAAAACCAATCCCTTTTTGTTTAAGGTAAAGCTGGTCAATATGATCAAGGCCGACAACGGTACTACCTACAAAAGAAATCGAGGTTCCTTCCAGTAGCTCGGCATTCACTTGGGTGCGGGAACGCACAATCAGCGCATCAGCATATTGAAGGTCTTGTTGGTTAATTTCTCGTCCAGGTCGGAGAATCACTTGACCAAGAGGAGAAAAGATGGCTTCAGCATAAGGGATGGCATCGTCAATAACCAAGGTTTTATTTGAATGGTTCATGGAGATCTCTAGGTGATATGAAGTTTGTTCGCCTCTATAATACCAAGTGAGAAAAATATTTGCATAAACAGAGCGAAATTTACGTTTAAAGTAGGGACGATAATGAAGCAATTGATTGACGGAGCCGCAGGCAAACTCCAGGTCAGAATGACCAGGCCTGGTCATTCTTCATCTGCTAAATGGGTGGTGTTAAGCCATCCGCACCCTCAGTTTGGTGGCACGATGAATAATAAGGTCATTACGACCCTAGAACGAGCCTTTCAGCGTTTAGGATATGGAACCTTAGCTTATAACTTTCGGGGGGTTGAGGCTTCGGAAGGCAGTTATGACGGAGGAGAGGGCGAGCAGCAAGATTTGGCGTCACTGGTAACTTGGCTTCGTCAAACCGAAAGTGTGTCCCATTTAACCTTAGCGGGTTTTTCATTTGGCAGTTATATTGCACTTAAACAAGCTGAGCATTTAAAAGCGGATGCGATATGCACTGTAGCGCCGCCAGTGTCGATGATGGATTTTTCATCGATTGGGCCGAAGGTGCCTTGGGTATTGATTCAGGGCGGGCAAGATGAGGTTATTGATTCGAAGGAAGTGTTGGATTGGCTTTGGCACCTGCCTAAGCAGCCAGATGTTTATTGGCGAGCAGAAGCCAGCCATTTTTTTCATGGGCAGTTGGTTTGGTTAAAAAAAGTGATTGCAATGGCGTATCATTAAGTTGATTGGATTAAAAGGTGCGTTGTAGCCATAACTTTTATCTATCCTACCTCAAGAAAACTTGAATATTAGTAAATGCTTATATATAATGCCGATATATTAGAAAAAGCTGATATAAAAATAAGTTTGAGTTATGACTAAAATCCAGTTAGGGTCATTTAAAACAGTTTAGGGATGTCGTGATGAAAATATTTGACAGAATAAATACGCTATCGGTTGTGGGGTTGCTTTTTTCAGTTTTAGCGGCAGAGTCGCAGGCAGTTTCATCGCCTGTCACTTATGACTTTAAGGCCTGTGTCGAAACGGCCTTAAGTCAAAATCCTGAAATGGATGTCAGTCAATATCGCTTAGCTCAAGCGCAGTATGCGTTAAAGGAAGCGAATGCCAGTCGTTTGCCACAGGTGACTGCGTCAATGACGGCTTCCCAGTCAAATAGCGCTTTAAATGTATTTGGTATGAAGCTCAACCAGCGTCAAGCCAGTTTTTCAGATTTTGGGTTTAGTCAATTTGATTCAACCAATCCAAATATCTTGAATGTTCAGCCGGATGATTTGAATCATCCTGGCGCTCATAGTGATTTTAATACCCGTTTGGAAATCTTAATTCCGGTCTGGAACGGCGGTAAGATTTCGGGCTACCAATCACAAGCCCAAGCTATGATTCAAGCGGCTAAAAAGGGTGAACAGGCTGTCCAACAATATTTAACCTTTAATGTGTATCAAGCCTATGAAGGTGTACATACGGCACGAGCATTTGTGGCGGTGGCTGAGCAGGCCGTTAAAGCGGCACAAGCTTATGTCGATACAACGGCCAATTTAGTCGAACAGGGCGTGGTGGTTCGTTCAGAACTTTTGAGCGCGAATGTGCACTTATCTCAGGCAAAGACCAGTTTTGAACAGGCCAAAATGCAAGAGCAATTGGCGCTAGACAGTTTAAAAATGTTGATGGCGACCCCTGAAAACCAGGCGATTATGGTTGGTGATAGAATGAATGTTACCTTGCCAGAGGCATCACTCGAAACCTTGCTGGGTATGGGGATGCAAACCAATCCACAATTAAATGCCAAGCGGGAGGAGGCTCGCTCTAGTCGAGCTGAAATGGATGTCGTCAAGGCAGATCAACGCCCCAGCTTTAATATTATGGCCAGAGGGGATTTTAATGATTCAGGATTGGGGTTTGACAGTCAGTCTTATACCGTTGCTGGCGTGCTATCCTGGAAAATGACCGATTTCGGTTTGACCTATAACCGATTAAACCGGGCTTCAGCGGCAACAGCAGAGAAAAAGGCCGCGGTTCGTTCCCAGGAGAATCAGGTTCGTCATGCCATTCTAAAGGCCTGGAGAACATTGCAAGTGGTCGAAAAACAAGTTTACTCTCATCAGCTTGCAGTCGAACAAGCAGAGGAAGCACAGCGGTTGATTTTAAAGCGGTATAAAGGTGGGATCGCGACGATGACGGAAGTGCTTGCCAGTCAAGCACAGCTAGATAAAGCGCGTGCTGAGTTGGTGCAGTCTTTGTATGAACAGAATATTCAAAAAGCCAAGCTAAGATTGGAAACGGGATCTATGCGCTTGGATCAATTGTAATCAGAACGGAATTTCGATTGCTGAAATCATTAAATTAATTGTTAAAGGTGATGCTATGACCTCTTTTTCTAAATCATTGTTTGTTGGATTGATTGTTTTTGGCGTGGTTGGTTGTAATCAAGCGCCTGAAAGTGAACAGGCCGCATCGCATTCGGTGCAAACGATTGAAGCGCCGGTTGACCAAGTTAAATTGGGGACCATTCCTTTAAAAGCAACGGTCGCCGGAGCGGTGGTGCCAGATCAAAAAGCGCAGATTGCCTCTCGTTTAATGGGCTATATTAAAGATTTTGATGTCAAAGTCGGTCAAAAAGTGAAAGCGGGAGACTTGCTTTTTTCAATTGATTCGAATGATGTGAATAGTCAAATTTTGCAAGCCCAGTCCGCTTATCAGCAAGCGTTGGCCGCATTGGAAGATGCCAAGTTAGATTATGACCGTTTCTCAAAATTGTACCAGGACGATTCTGTATCAAAGCAGCAGTTTGATAAGGTTTCTTTGCAATATAAAGTTGCTAAAGAAAATCTAATTGCAGCGCGATCTGGACTTAATCAAGCCAAGTCTCAGCTTAATTATGCCAATGTAAAGGCCCCTTTTGATGGGGTTGTGGTCGAAAAGTTAGCGGTTGCAGGGGCGCTGGCGGCTCCTGGAAATCCGGTTCTTGTTTTGGAAAACCTAACGTCTTTGAGTGTTCGCACCCAAGTTGCTGAGGATCTTTTTGCGGTATTGCGCAATGGAGATGAAGCCGAAGTGCGTATGGATGGCCAGCCAGAACCGATTACGGCAACCATATATGCGTTAGTGAGTGCAGCAGACCCTAAGTCACGCACGCATACCGTTAAACTGAGTTTACCATCAGTGGTGAATGTCAATAGTGGAACCTTTGCCAGAGTTGGGTTTAAGCGTGGTGAAAGGCAAACCATGATGGTCCCTCAGTCAGCCATAGTGAATCGCTCTGGAATAGAAGGGGTGTTTGTTGTGAAAGAGGGTATTGCCTATTTTCACATGGTGCGATTAGGTGAAACGATTGGTGATCAGGTTGAAATCAAAGCTGGGGTGAATTTGGGTGATAATATCGTGATAGATAACAACCAAAGCATCTTAAATGGCGATAAGATCGTGCCTGTTACAAAGACGACTGAGTCTAAAGGAGCTGCGTAATGGCAAGCACTGATCAAAAATCTTCAATGAATTTGAATATCGCCGGTAAGTTGGCAAAAGGGTTTATCCATTCCAAAATCACCATGATGATAATGATTGCCGTGACCTTAGCCGGCAGCTTGGCTTATGTGGTGACGCCAAGAGAATATAATCCTCAGATTGTTGTTCCAGCAGCGAATATTATAGTGCCAAAGGGGGGCGCAACACCTAATGAAGTTCAGAATATGGTGGTTAAACCCTTAGAGACGATTATGGGTGCCTTGCCAGGTGTTAAACATACCTTTGGCTATGCTTCCAATGATTTTGGGGTGGTGACGGTTCAATTTGATGTGGGTGAAAATCAGGTGGATAGTTTGGTGAAACTGTATAACCAGCTGATGCAAAATATGGATAAGATGCCGCCAGACACTCAGCAACCACTGATTAAGCCGATTAATGTTGATGATGTGCCGATTATGACGCTAGCCGTCACATCGGATTCGCTCTCTGGATATGATCTAAGAGATATCACGACGAAATTAGTTGAAAGTGTGCGCAATATCCCTGGCGTGTCTTTTACGGAAGTGATTGGCGGGCAACGCCGTGCGGTCAATGTTTGGCTAGATGCGCAAAAAATTGCCTTGACGGGTATGTCGCTTGAGCAAATTAGCAAGATGTTAAAGGGCAGTAATGTGTCTTTGCCAGTTGGCTCATTGGTCAATAATAATAAAAGTGCAACCGTGCGTGTCAATGGGTTTTTGGGTAGCGCTGAAGAAGTCGGCGAAATCATTATTGGTATTTCAAAAGGTCGGCCAATTTACTTAAAAGATATTGCAGCGATTGAAGATGGTCCAATGGAAATTGATGAAGATACTCGATTGGGCTATGGGCAAGCAGATATGCGTTCGGCAAAAGGCGAAAGGGCAGCAGTAACTCTTTCCATCGCTAAAAAACCAGGCACTAACGCTGTGGTGGTTGCGAATGCGGTTTTAGAGAAGATCTCAGAACTAAAACGCAGTGTTTTACCCGCAAATGTTGATGTGGTGGTAACCCGTAATGATGGAGAAAAGGCCAATGCAGCAGTCAACCTTTTAATGGAGCATCTTGTGATCGCCGTTGCGTCGGTGATTGTTATTTTGGTGCTGTTTTTAGGTTGGCGTGAAGCGGGTATTGTGACTTTAACGGTGCCATTGATTTTATTTGTGGTGTTGTTTATCGGCTATTTATCCGGGCAGACGATTAACCGTATTACCTTATTTGCGTTGATTCTGTCTTTAGGGTTATTGGTGGATGCGGCCATTGTGGTCATTGAGAATATACACCGCCATATTCATGATGGATTCGACCCCGAAAAATTTGATGAATTAATGATTAAGGCAACCAATGAAATTGGTAATCCGACCAATGTCGCGACGTTTGCGGTTATTTTGGCCTTTATTCCAATGTTATTTGTTACCGGAATGATGGGGCCTTTTATGGCACCAATCCCGTTTAATGTCCCAGTTGCCATGGTGGCATCCTTGCTGATTGCTTATATTTTGGTGCCTTATGCGTCCTATCGCTTCTTAGGTAACAAAGCGATAAAAGAAATGCGCGAACGTGAAAGTCTGGAAGCACACCATGTTAATAAGCAAGATTGGATGCAAACGCTGTATGAAAAAACCATTGTGCCGATGTTGGAAAGTCGCACTAAGCGTAATGTGTTTTTATTTGCGGTGTTAGTCGCGTTAATTGCGGCGATGCTTCAACCTGCGTTACAGTTTGTGCGTGACGATGGCATGAATCACCCTTTGCACCCAGCAGGGGTCGAAGTCAAGATGTTGCCTTATGACAATACCGAGACTTTTTTAGTACAGGTGGATATGCCAGAAGGGACGGCTTTAGAAGCGACCGATGCGGTTGTGCGTCAAACCAATGCCGTGATTGCACAAACCCCCTTTGTGACAGATTATTCGGTGTATTTGGGTCGGCCTGCTCCGATTGATTTTGCCGCATTGGTGCGTGGAGATTTAATCAAGCAAGGTTCAAATTTTGCCCAAATCCGAGTGAATTTGGTAAACAAACATGATCGCGCTTTATCGTCGCATGATATTGTGCAAATGTTGGATGAGCGTTTAAAGTCATTGCGAATGGCTGTACCCACGGCCAATATTAAACTCTATGAAACGCCGCCAGGACCGCCTGTGACCACACAGATTATGGCGGAACTATATGGGCCTGATTATGAAACTTTGCGCGTGGCAGCAAAAGAAGTTAGCGCTAAAATGGATGAGATCTACGGGTTAAGTAATATTGATGATAGTGTCACGGCGCATACCGACAGCTACCAAATTAATATTGATCGAACGCAAGCAAATTTGCTCGGTGTGATACCTGCAGAGGTTGCAAAAATGTTACGCGATTATATTACGGGTTACGAACTCGGTTATATGCATTTAGATAATGTTCGTGAACCGGTCAATATTATGGTGCGTTTACCTCGTTCGGAAAGAACGGTTCCAGAGCAGTTATTGTCATTAACGGTACAATCTCGTTCTGGAGCGTCCGTTCCGGTTTCAACCTTTGCCAAAATTCAAAAGGTCACCCAAGCGAAACCGATTGTGAGTCGAGATCAGCATCCAATGGTGATGGTCGGAGGCGAACTCTTGCGTTCTAGTCCTGTCTATGCCGTATTGAGTTTGGATTCGATGTTGGATGACGTCCAATTACCTGAGTCGGGTGTTGCCTTTAAAACGGCGAACCTTGGCTTTGTTGAAGCTCAACCAGATGATGTGATGAATTATTCTCTGTTATGGGGCGGAGAAATGCGCTTAACCCTGGATGTGTTTCGGGACATGGGTAGTGCCTTTATTGTGGCGTTGATTTTCATCTACTTGGTGTTGGTGGGGTATTATCGTTCTTTTATGATGCCGGTAATTGTGATGGGCGCGATTCCTTTGACAATGATTGGGGTTTTTCCTGGGCACTGGTTAACAGGTCAAGCTTTTACCGCAACCTCGATGATAGGCGTTATTGCATTAGCCGGAATTGTTGTTCGTAACTCGTTACTGTTAATTGACTTTATTTTAGAATATCGTGCTGAAGGAAAGTCTTTGAAAGATGCGGTGATTGAAGCGGGTAAAGTCAGATTCCGTCCCATACTGTTAACGGCCTTAGCGATTATGTTTGGCTCAATGATTATGATTACTGACCCAGTCTTTGGTGGCTTAGCCGTATCGTTAATTTTTGGAACCTTGTCTTCAACCGTGTTAACGCTGCTGGTGATTCCTTTGATGTATTATATTTGGCAGTGGCATACGGTTGTGAAACATCAACAAGCATAAGGCGTTAGTTAACGACCTCATGGCGCAGCAAGATTAAGTTGCGCTGTGGGTGGTTATTGAGGCCGCTAACTGCTGTTCAAACTCGACTAAATCGAAGTCATGATTCGCATTTAATATTATTTCCACGCGACTATCCTTGCGGTAAGCCATTAGCTCTCGACTGACCGTTTGGTTAACCAGTTGAAACAGCATTCGCGGCGTATCGCCTACTCTAAAAACGCCTTTAGCGCGGAGAATCATTTCTGGCATTTCCGCTAGCAGTGCAAATAAACGTTGTAATGCTTTCCAATCAAACTGAACCTGATGGTCAAACACCCAGCCGATGGCTTGTGTGTTTGAATCTTGGTGGCTTTTACGTGTGTGGCAACCGGGTAGCAGGACCCCCGTATCTGGCAGTGTACCCTGTGAAACAGTTTTGACAGAGGCCAGTTTATATGGCGTATCTTGTCGTGTGAACTGCGGCGTATAAAAGTGGGGATGGGCTAAGTGATGGTTGTCGATGATGGCTTGTTGTGTGGCGAAAATGGCTGTTTTGGGTGGGTAGAGGGTTTCTAAATAGTTTTGAACGCTTTGCACCCTTTCAGAAGGCGCTAAGTCAGTTTTATTGAGAATAATGACATCTGCCATTGAAATCAGACTTTGTAAAATGGAGAGCCTTTTGATTTCTTGTACATCGGTTTGAGAAACATCAAAGAGGGCGAATAGGGCATGAATCTCTAGCCGGTTTGTGAAGACTGGCTTTAGAAAAATATCCAATAAACTCTGGGGCTCTCCCAGTCCTGTTGGTTCAATTAAAATTCGATCAGGGGCTTGTACGTCTAAAATGGACAGTACGGTGGTGGTGAGTTCATCTTTGGCTGTACAGCAGATGCATCCGCCTGGAATTTGTTGAATTAGGGTGTGATCTTGCTCACTCAAAATGGCGCCATCAATGCCAACCGCACCAAATTCATTTACCAAAATGACCCAGGTTTCATCAGCAGGCTTTTGTGTTAGTAGTTGGCGCAAAAATGTAGTCTTGCCTGAGCCCAGCTGTCCAGAAATAAGGTTTAATTTACATTTCGATGGGTGCTGGGTATTCATCAGGTTAATTCACTTTCTCCGATTGTACAATTGCGACCGTGATTCTTCGCAAAATAGAGACATTTATCCGCGCGATCCATTAAGGTCTCTAAGGGTTCGTTTAGTTGGTACATGGCAACGCCAATGGAGATGGTTAAATGAATGGGCTTGGCATTACTCTTGGCTTGAAGTGGGCTGGATGCTATTTTTAATCGAATGTTATTGGCTACTTTAATCGCGTCGGTATAAGCTGTGTTGGGTAGGATAATAACAAATTCTTCCCCTCCGATCCGAGCAACGGAGTCTTGGCCTTTAACTTCATTGTGTAAGGTTCTCGCCAAATAGCGTAAGATGCTATCGCCAATTAAATGACCATATTCATCATTAATCTGTTTGAATAGGTCAATGTCAATCATCAACAAGTTAAAGGTGTTTTGTGTATGGTTGGCTGATTGAGTCGCTTGGTCAATAATCTCATTAAATCCGCGACGATTAGGAATATTGGTTAGTTCATCGGTTTTCGCTAGACTGGTCGCTTTATCCAGTTGTTGTTTCAGTTGCTGAACTTCTTCATTAGTATGGTTGACCTGCTGTTGGAACTGGGTTGCTTGATCCTGATAGGCTTCTAAAGTTGGCAACACCTGACGCTTTAAGCGATCCAGAATCGCTTCAGGAGAAGAAAGGGTATGGATTTCATGAAGCTGTTGGTCTAACGTGGCTTTTTGGTCGTCTTGATAGTGTAACCATTTTTCGATAAAAATAATCAGTTCATTAATAGCTTCAGAAAAGGCTTCTGTATGGGACTTTTGGTCGAATATGGAAGACCAAAGGGCGCTAAAAAGGTATCCCGCTGTCTGGTCATCATAGGTGTGCGTTGTTAACGCTTTCGAAATCTGTTTGGAAAAGGTTGGGTCTATCTCTGTTAATAATTCATATATTAATGTGAAGTGAATGGGGGTTGGAGGGAGTTGGTGCGTTTGTAGCTTTGATAGAACCGCTTTGGATAGCGCATGCGCACGGTCACGCGTGGCATGATAACGATGGCTGGAATGACTGGGGTTACTTGAGCTCATTGATGCCTTAAAAGCGAGGTTGTTCTCTGAGAAGATACAAAAAACAGAACCAAATTGGTTTATTAATGGTTCTATTATAGGGCGTTTATTGGGGTTTGGCGATAGGATATTTCTATAAGAAACCACCAGGCCTGGTGGTTTCTTGATGAAGATAATTGCGTGCTGAGTGCAATATTATCTTTTAACTTGTTCATGTAGCGGGCAGGTTTGAATTCCCAGTAGGCTGTATAGTGGACACCACTTTAATAAGCCGGTCAATAATGGAACGACACCGATATAGGCCCAAGCACCTAGTGTATTAGTGGCTGCCAATGTAATGAGTAGCGCACCAATAATAATTCTTAACCAACGATCTAAACTTCCAACATTCATTTTTTAATCTCCATTGACTATTGAGAATTGCACCGATTATTATAACGAAATAATCCTGTTTAAATCGTCTATAGCTTGGGAGTTAGCGTAAAATTTATTTATGACGTCAATAGTACACTTAACCTCAGATACCAAACAAAGCCCTTCCTCAAAACTTCCCGGAGAATCTTACTCTGAATGGATAAGAGCGCGCTTTTGGCTGACTGACGATTCTGGATCCTATGTCGGAATTGGCCGTATTACGCTATTGGAAGAGATTCAAAAAACGGGTTCGATTAATCAGGCAGCGAAAGTGATGAACATGTCCTATAAGAAAGCTTGGAAACTGGTGGATGAAATGAATCGACTACTCGATCGGCCATTAGTGATTAAAGCGCAAGGTGGGAAGGCTGGCGGAGGAACCATCTTAACGCCAGAAGGACTTTGGGTGTTGGAGCAGTTTCGAGCGATAGAGCAGCGCCTTCAAAAATTCTTACAAGATGAATCCTATCAATTTGCTCAGGCACGGAATTCTTTGAAATAACTTGATAAACACTTGACTTTAAGATAGAAGTCACTAAAATTCCACTCTTTAATCCTTACCCCTTCTTATTGCCCGTTAAACAGTAAGTGATTATTTGCAAAGTGTCATCTGAGCAGATAATTGGTTGGATTATTTATTTATTTTAGGACAAAGTTATGAAAACATTTGTTGCAAAACCAGCTGAAGTTAAACGTGACTGGTATATTGTAGATGCCGAAGGTAAAACTTTGGGTCGTATGGCGGCAGAAATCGCTGCGCGTCTTCGTGGAAAGCATAAGCCGGAATATACGCCGCATGTAGATTGTGGTGATTATGTCATCGTTATTAATGCTGATAAAGTTGCCGTTACTGGTAATAAGCGTACCAAAAAAATGTATCACCATGTAACAGGGTATGTTGGTAATTTAAAGTCAACCAACTTTGAAACTTTGGTTGGGAACAAGCCAACTCGTCCGGTTGAGTTTGCCATTAAAGGTATGATGCCTCGTGGTCCTCTAGGCCGTGCTATGTTGAAAAAACTAAAAGTGTATGCAGGTGCTGAACACCCACATACTGCACAACAACCTAAAGAACTAGACTTGTAAGAGGAATTTGATAATGGCAACAGAACAATATTACGGAACAGGTCGTCGTAAAAGCTCAGTCGCTCGCGTATTTATGCGTGCTGGCTCTGGTAAAATGACTGTTAATGGTCGTGATGTCGCAGATTACTTTGCGCGTGAAACGGACTTGATGGTGATTAATCAGCCTTTAGAAGCAACTGAAAGCGTCGATAAATTTGATGTAACAATCACGGTATTAGGTGGTGGAACGACTGGTCAAGCTGGTGCAGTTCGTCACGGTATTTCACGTGCTTTGGTTGTTTTCAGTGAAGAGAATCGTTCAGCCCTTCGTCAGCGTGGTTTATTAACGCGTGATGCTCGTAAAGTTGAACGTAAAAAAGTGGGTCTGCGCAAAGCACGTCGTCGTCCACAGTTCTCAAAACGTTAATTCGTTTTATTACGACACCAAAAAAACCGCCAATCTGGCGGTTTTTTTATGCCTGCAATAAATAGAGAACAAATTAAGGGCATGAATCTCAATCTATTGTGGTGAGGATGGTGTAAAAAACCCGCATAAAGCGGGTTAGGGTGTTTTTTTCTTTTGGTGTATTGCTTACCTAGAGTTTGCAAGCACCGCCAGCACAGCCATCATCTTCGTGAGTGTCATCGGCGCCGTCTCGTGTATTGTGGTAATACAGGGTTTTGAGCCCCATTTTGTAGGCATACAGTAAATCTTGAAGGATAAGTTTGATGGGTACTCGGCCTTCATTAAATCGAGCGGGATCGTAATTGGTGTTAGCTGAAATCGCTTGGTCTACAAATTTCTGCATAATCCCCACCAGTTGTAAATAACCTTTGTTGTCAGGGATTTGCCATAGGAGTTCATATTGATCACGATATTTTTTAAAGCCAGGCACGACTTGTTTTAAGATGCCATCTTTTGACGCCTTAACCGATACATAACCTCTTGGTGGCTCTATGCCGTTGGTTGAGTTGGTGATTTGTGACGAGGTTTCACAAGGCATTAGCGCTGTTAAAGTGGAGTTGCGTAAGCCATAGGTTTGAATTTCGGTACGTAAGGCTTCCCAGTCGTAGTGAAGTGGCTCACTACAAAATTCATCCAGCTCCTTTTTATAGGTGTCAATCGGCAAAATACCTTGAGCATACTTAGTCTCATTAAATTGTGGACAGGCACCAAACTCTTTTGCAAGGTTTGATGACGCTTTGAGTAAGAAATACTGTATGGCTTCAAACGCTTTATGGATGGTGTTGTTAGCAGACCCGTCAGAATACTTAACATGATTTTTAGCAAGATAATATGCAAGGTTGGTGACGCCGATCCCCAAGGTTCTTCTGCCCATGCTGGCACGTTTTGCGGCTTCAACAGGGTAGTCCTGATAGTCTAGTAAACTATCTAGGGCGCGAACAATCAAGTCGGCCAGGTCTTCCAGTTCGTTGAGGTCTTTAAGTGCGCCCAAATTAAAGGCCGATAAGGTGCAGAGTGCAATTTCCCCGTTTGGATCTTCAACCGATTCGAGTGATCGTGTCGGCAAGGTGATTTCTAAGCATAAGTTCGATTGATGAATGGGGGCTTGTTTTGGGTCAAATGCACTGTGGGTGTTGGAGTGGTCAACGTTCTGAATATAAATTCGTCCCGTTTGAGCTCGTTCCTGCGCCACTTGGGTAAATAGCTCAACTGCTTTGATTTTCTTTTGGCGAATGCTGGAATCCGCTTCGTAAATTTTATAGAGCCGCTCGAATTCATCCTGATCTTCAAAAAACGCGTCATAGAGTCCGGGAACGTCTGAAGGGCTAAATAGTGTGATATCGCCGCCCTCGATCATGCGTTGATACATAAGCTTATTGATTTGGACGCCATAATCTAGGTGGCGTGCACGATTTTCCTCAACTCCTCTATTGTTTTTTAGCACAACGAGAGATTCAACTTCCAAATGCCATATTGGGTAAAACAGGGTTGCTGCACCACCGCGAACCCCTCCTTGAGAGCATGATTTAACTGCGGTTTGAAAGTGTTTGATAAACGGAATCATGCCAGTATGATAGGCTTCACCACCACGTATCTCAGAGCCTAACGCACGGATTCGTCCAACATTGACGCCGATCCCTGCGCGTTGCGAGACATATTTAACAATTGAAGAAGCCGTGGCATTAATGGAGTCAAGAGAATCGCCACATTCAATCAGCACGCAAGAGCTGAATTGGCGAGTGGGGGTTCGAACGCCAGACATGAGTGGGGTAGGAAGTGATAATTTGAAGGTTGATGCTGCATCATAAAAGCGTTTGACATAGTCTAGCCTAGTTTGTCCGGGCGTTGCATTGTTTGGATAATGTGCAAACAAACTCATGGGGATGAGCATATAAATAAATTGCGGACTTTCAAATATCTTTCCGGTCACTCGGTTTTGGACTAGGTATTTGCCTTCAAGTTGCTTGACAGCCGCATAGCTAAAGTTCATATCACGTTCATGCTGAATGTAATTGTCTAGTTCATCAATCTCAGCTTTGGTGTAGTCGGTTAGTATTTGAGCATCATAAAGGTTACTGCGAACCATTTTATTAATATGCTCAAATAAAGCTGGCGGTGTAAAACGATCAAAAGCCTTTTTACGTAAGTGGAAGATAGCCAGGCGTGCCGCAAGATGCTGGTAATCTGGCGCGCTCTCTGAAATGAGGTCGGCAGCAGACTTGATAATGGTTTCATGAATATCGGCCGTTTTCATGCCGTCATAAAATTGTATATGAGATTTGAGTTCTACTTCTGAGACAGAGACGTTTTCTAACCCTTCTGCTGCCCAGGTGATGACGCGATGGATTTTTTCTAAATCAAGCGGTTCAGTTTTGCCATTTCGCTTGGCAACATTCATGGTTTCAGTTGACATAGGCCGTTATCTTTAATGTTTTCAGTTGGTTAAAAAAGACTTATAGAAAAAGCCTTGAAATTCGTTTGTTAACCCTTGGGGGTTGAAGTGCATAAACTACAATATGTAGTGAAATTGTTTTTTCGATTTACTAAATGTGGGATTTATTATAGGGGGAACTTTGTAAAAATCATAGCTTATTAATCATTAAAAATTCTAGTTTGAGTGGTAAGAAAATTTGATAGCCAAGTCAATTGCCCAAGTGAAGGGGGCTGAAGCTACACAGGTCAGAATTAATATGACAAAAAAATGTCAAACGGTTTAAGGTGTGAAAGTTATATGACAAAGTTGTTGTATAAATACAACGGAAATGAATTTTGTTGTAAATAAAGTGAAAAAACTTGCTACCTATTAACAAAGTTTATATAGTTTCATTAAGTTCACATTTAAGTGAACAATTATATGAATCAAATCTAACTGATTACAAATAGGAAGAAACAAATGAAAAAGAATATGATTGCGCTAGCTATCGCTTCTGCTGTTGCAGCTCCAGCTGCTTTCGCTGATGCGCCTACTGTTTATGGTAAAGTAAACTCCGCTATCCAAAGTAATGCTGCAGGTGCAGATACTGGTTTAACTGTTGACAGTGTTGCATCACGTGTTGGCGTTAAAGGTTCTGCAGACTTAACCCCTGGTTTAAAAGCGGTTTATAAATATGAATTTGAAGTTCAAATGGATGCAAGTAGCACTTTAAAAAATCGTAACCAGTATGTAGGTCTTGCTGGTGGTTTTGGTACTGTTTTAATGGGTCGTCATGATACGCCTGTTAAGATGTCACAAGCTTCAGATTTATTCAATGATGGCGTTTTTGATAACAATGCAATGACCAGTGTTATGGCAC
>CBFHUY010000001.1:0-56021 GCA_965658885.1 Hydrogenovibrio sp. | reverse complement strand
TCAATGCCGGCTCTGATAGCGCCGTCATTAATCGAAAACACCACCCTTATCATTGATTACCCTATTATGCTCGCCTTAACGCTCGCTATGCTCTTAGTTGCACTTCCACGTAAAGGAAGTGCCGTCATAACCCGAACCGAGGGCAGCCTTTTATTAATCAGTTTTGTGGGTTACATGTTACTATTATATTTTCGTGCAATTAATGGTTAACCCCCTATGTCATTTGAAGCAGAAATTACTGAAAAAGCCCAACAGATTCAATTACTCATTTTAGATGTAGACGGTGTACTAACCGACAATAAGCTCATCTATGGCGATGACGGCCAAGAGTACAAAGCCTTCTATACCCGTGACGGACACGGCATGGTGATGCTACAAAAGAGTGGCATTGACATTGGTATTATTACCGGTCGAACCTCACCTCTCACAAAAAAACGTATGCAGGACTTAAAGGTCAAACACCTCTACCAAGGCGTACCCGATAAACTTCCGACTTTCCTTGCGCTTGCCGAAGAACTCGATTTAGAAATGAAGCATATCGCCTATATTGGCGACGACATTTTGGACCTGCCAATTTTAACAAGAGTTGGCTTATCTGCCTGCCCTAGAGATGCGGATAGTGAAGTGATTCCAAGAGTGGATTATGTTTCGCGTTTTAATGGAGGGCAAGGCTGTGTTAGAGAACTCTGTGAACTCATCCTAAAATCCCAAAATCTATGGCAAGCCCATATGGATTTTTATTTAAGATAGTCTTCTAAAGACCTCTTGCACGGCTAAACAGATTGCGCAAGGAACTGCCTGATGAAAAAAAGATTGCCTGCTATTTTATTATTCCTGCTATCCCTTACCGCCCTGCTGATTGCTTTTAAACAAACTCAGCCCGACAATGCAGAGAAAGCCTTAAGCGCGCAAGATATCGCAATCAAACCGACTTGGCAACTATATGAATCAACCAGTTGGCAAATCCCACCATCCACTGACGCTCAAGCACAACAGACGGCAGTCTATGCCAATGAAATTCAATACCATAAAGAATCTCGCCAAAGCTTTTTTAAGGCACCTTATATTATTGACGACCGACCCGAAAATCGCACCTCTTTGACGAGCCAAACTGGAAAAAGCCTCAATGATCAAGTTTTAATATTCAATGGTGATGTCCAGGTTTTTGTTCGAGACAAAACAAACCCGAAAGAAAATAAAACCTTAACCTCTAATGAGATTTCTTATAATACCCAGTCTAAACAAATCACCAGTCAAGTTTTTACTAAAATGACACAAGCAAACACAACAATCAGTGGCACTGGCTTTAAAGCGGACAATGCTTTAGGTACAATAGAATTTTTATCCGACGTCAAAACTCGATACCAGCCTAGTTCAACTCGCCACAATTAGGAATCATAATAAACCGAATGACCAACCTTTCATCTCAACATTTCATCATTTTTTCGGTCATCAGCATTGTGCTATCCTCTATTTTCACGAATAGCTACGCAGAAACCAAACCGCTTGAAGAAGATTTACCCATAGAAATTACTGCAGATAGCTTACTCGCTCAAGACAATATTGGCGAAAGCACTTACCAAGGCAATGTCATTATCACGCAAGGTCTGACCGAAATTAAAGGCGAAACAGTCACCATTTTGCATCCCGAACGCCAAGTCAATCAAGCCATTATTATTGGAAACCCCGCGACCTTTAAAAAATTCAATGAAGATGACCAAACCTGGGTAAATGGCCAGGCTGACCAGATCACCTATCAGACGCTCGAAAAAATCGTTATCCTTGAAGGCGATGCCCACATTAATCAAGCCGATAAAAATAGCATTTCTGGCCCTAAAATCACCTACAACCTAACCGACAAAACCCTATCGGCAAAAGGAACAGAAACAGACAGCAAGCGGATAACCGTGACCTTCCAACCTGAATCAGACAAGGCATCAGACGTTTCTAAACCTGATCCACAAAAGGCGCCCTAAACCATGGCACATTTTTACGCTCGAAACTTGGCTAAAAGCTATAAACGACGTCAAGTTGTCAGCTCTGTCAACTTAGATGTAGAAAGCGGTCAAGTCGTGGGGTTGCTCGGTCCTAATGGCGCGGGTAAAACCACGACCTTTTATATGATGACGGGACTTGTTAATAATGATGCCGGTGAAATTTTTCTGGATGATATAGAAATCAGTCAGAAAACCATTGATCAACGCGCCAAAATGGGAATTGGCTATTTGCCACAGGAAGCTTCTGTTTTTCGAAAACTGACCGTCAAACAAAACATTTTGGCCATTTTAGAAATGCGTGATGACATGACAGAGTCCAAAAAATGGCAGCATTATGAAGCCCTGGTTGATGACTTGCAAATTTCACACATTACCACGCAACTTGGACAAGCGCTTTCAGGTGGAGAACGCCGCCGTGTTGAAATCGCTCGAGCATTAGCCATGGAACCCAACTTTATTCTACTGGATGAACCCTTTGCGGGTGTGGACCCTATTTCCGTTAAAGATATTCAAAGCATCATTCTTCACTTAAAAATGAAAGGGATCGGCGTACTCATTACCGATCATAATGTAAGAGAAACATTAGGGGTTTGTGACCAAGCTTATATTTTACATGCCGGAACCATTCTCGCCCAAGGCGCACCCAATGAAATCCTGGCTAATCCAGATGTCAAACGCGTTTATTTGGGTGATAATTTCAAGTAAAATCCCCGTCTGAAATAGCGGGTTATGCTATACTTCAATTAAAGCCCTTTTGGGTCTTTCAGATAAAAAACTCTCCTAACATCGCAGAGAAAATCAAATAAAGGAGCGATAAAATGCAAATCAATATTACAGGTCACCACATTGAAGTGACAGATCCTCTTCGTGAATACGTCACTGAAAAAATGCAAAAACTAACCCGCCATTTTGACCATGTGACCAACTCGCATGTTATTTTGACCGTTGAAAAACAGCAGCAAAAAGCTGAAGCAACCGTCCATGCATCTGGCAAAGACTTATTTGCAGAGCATACTTGCGATGATATGTATGCTTCCATTGATGGTCTTGTTGATAAACTTGATCGTCAAATTATTAAGCACAAAGAAAAAATTGGTAGCCACCGACAAAAATCCGGTGGGGTCAAAAATATGACCACCGAAGAAGAGGCGTAAAACCTCTCTCAATCAAAGGGCTTTTTAGCCCTTTTTTTTCGCTAGCTTTCCGAAACGGCATAACATACAATTTCTTCAGCTTAAACTAAAACGCCGAAGCAGGCTGTCATATACAGAGCTCTGTTAAACCCAATTTAAAGAGTAGCCAATGTCTCAAATCCATACTTCATCAGACAAACTACATATTACAGAACAGCTCTATACCGCTCTCAATGAGCAGAACACCCCCTATATTCAAGAATTACTACAAGGACTGGTTGCCGAGGAAATTGCTGAAATACTTGAAGCAACCCCACCAAAAGAGCGTGATACGCTTTGGGCACAACTCCCATCTGAAACCCAAGGCGAAATCCTAGGTCATACCAATGATGAAGTTCGCTCACACCTACTGAGTTTGCTTAATCAAAATGAAATTATTGAACTCACTGAAAACCTTGAGACAGATGACATCGCCGACATTATCCAATCACTACCTGAATCGGATAAGGAAGGCATGCTGCAACAACTTCCGGAACAAGATAGAGAAGCCGTACAAACCGCACTATCTTATCCTGAAGATACCGCAGGGGGGTTAATGAGTACCGACTTTATTGCAGTTCGTTCCGATGTCACCATTGAAGTCGTGATGCGGCTGCTGCGTAAAGTCGGATCCCTCCCGAATGACATGGTCGACTTAATTGTCAGAGATAGAGATGGACAATATCAAGGAACCATAAAACTGAACGACCTATTGGTGAATGACACCGATACACTGGTCGCCAACTTAGTCGACCCCAACCGCTTTGCCATCAAAGCACTGACAACGGATAAAGAAGTCGCCCATATTTTTGAAAAAAACGACCTCATCTCCATCGCGGTAGTTGATGAAAATAACTATGTATTAGGTCGCATCACCATTGATGACGTCGTTGATATCATTCGTGAAGATGCTGAACGAAGTCAAATGCTCAGTGCGGGTCTAGATGATGAAGAAGACTTATTCGCGCCACCATTACGATCTGCAAAACGACGTTCATTTTGGTTGGGAATTAACCTATTTACCGCGATATTTGCATCGATTGTCATTGGTTTTTTTGAAGCGACCATTCAACAGATCGTTGCGTTGGCAATTTTAATGCCCATTGTCGCCAGCATGGGTGGCATAGCCGGCACGCAAACGGCCACCATTGTCATCCGAGCCATTGCCACCGGCAAGCTCGGTTCTAAAAACAGTTATAAACTCATTTACAAAGAAACATCTGTCGGCGTACTCAATGGCATCCTATGGGCCATTATGACAAGTTTAGCAGCGGGATTCTGGTTTCAAGATGGTTCGTTGGGATTGATTTTTGGCGCCGCCATGTTGATCAACTTAGTGGCTGCAGCACTGGCAGGTGCGATGATTCCGCTATTTTTAAATAAAATGAAAATCGATCCGGCATTGGCTTCCGGATTAATGCTAACAACCGTGACAGACTCTCTCGGTTTTTTTGTCTTTTTAGGACTGGCTACCATCATCTTAAAGGTATAGCCCTGATTTAGATAAGGATTTATAAAAGCTGAATTAAGCTAGGGTCAACCATATAAACATAGGTAAAAGCGCCAATTAGCAAAGCAATCAAGCCAAGCAAGAACTTTGAACTCGATTTCTTTTGCGTCCGAAAAATATCTTCTTGTCTGCGCTTAAGTTTCATATTGATGGCATACCTATATCTTGTTAGATTGAGTGATGACAAAGAACCCAAGTAGTTTTTAATCGTAAAAATAAGGATTCTTTATATAATAAGCTTCTTACTTTACCATTAATTCCTACTAGAATCAAAAGCCCTTAAAAACAAAGGGTTAACCCTACCCAAAATCAATGCTCCCGAATCGCTACAAACTGCAATTCCGGCCACCTTTCTTCTGTCAGCGTTAAATTGACGCGTGTCGGCGCAATATAGACCAATTGATCGGCTGCATCATAGGCCACATTATCTTTTACTTTCGCCAAAAACTTCTCAATTTCCGCTGAAGGACCAATGACCCATCTGGCGGTACTGACATTGACTGGCTCAAAGAAACAACTGACGTTATATTCATCCTTTAAGCGCTGTGCCACCACTTCAAACTGCAAAACACCGACGGCACCCAAAATCAAATCATTGTTGCTCACGGGTCGGAACAACTGTGTCGCACCTTCTTCTGACAATTGCGTTAGCCCTTTTTGCAACGCTTTCATCTTCATAGGATCTTTTAATTGCGCACGACGAAATAGCTCCGGCGCAAAATTTGGAATCCCAATAAATTTTAGAGATTCATCTTCTGAAAAAGTATCCCCAATCTTAATGGTGCCATGATTATGCAAGCCGATAATATCACCTGGATAGGCCTGTTCAGCTTGATCTCTTCGATTGGCTAAAAAAGTAATGGCCTTCGAAATTTTGACATCCTTACCGATACGCACATGCTTTAAACTCATGCCCTTATGATACTGTCCCGATACGATTCGCATAAAGGCCACTCTATCACGGTGCTTTGGGTCCATATTGGCTTGAATTTTAAACACGAATCCAGATAGCTTTTCTTCGTTTGCAGAAACAAATCGTTCTTTAGCTTCTCGACCCACGGGAGCTGGCGCATATCGAGCAAAACCATCTAACAGTTCTTGCAAGCCAAAGTTATTGACCGCTGAACCAAAAAATACAGGGGTCAACTCACCTTTTAAAAATCCATCCAAATCAAAGGCATGACTCGCCCCCTTGACCAATTCAATTTCATCACGCAACTCTTCAGCCATTGCAGAGCCAATTTTTTGGTCCAATTCTGGGTTATCGATCCCTTGAATTAATTCGCCTTCTGACGCATTTAAACCATCAGCTGACTCAAACAAACGAATGGTATCGTTTAACAGATGATAGATGCCTTTAAAGCGCTTACCCATACCAATCGGCCAAGTAATAGGCGCACATAGAATATTCAGAACCGACTCTACTTCATCCAATAACTCGATCGGTTCCTTACCTTCTCGGTCCAACTTATTGATAAACGTTAAAATAGGGGTATCTCTTAAACGACAAACATCCATTAATTTAATGGTGCGATCTTCAACCCCTTTCGCGACATCAATCACCATTAGCGCCGAGTCCACTGCCGTTAAGGTGCGATAGGTATCCTCTGAGAAATCCTCGTGCCCCGGCGTATCCAATAGATTAATCATCACGTCTTGATAGGGAAACTGCATCACAGAAGACGCAACCGAGATACCTCTTTCCTGCTCCATTTTCATCCAATCCGAGGTGGCTGCACGATCGGTTTTGCGACTTTTAACCGCACCCGCCATCTGTATCGCCCCACCATAAAGAAGCAACTTCTCAGTGACGGTGGTCTTACCCGCATCCGGGTGCGAAATGATTGCAAAGGTGCGTCTTCGATTGGTTTCCAGCTGAAGCGACATATCCGTGCCTTTTTAGTCGAAATTGATTAGAAGCAGCCAGGCCTGGCTATTTTTGAGGGCATTATACTCGATATTGGCTTGCCAAACACCTTCAATCACCTCGCATATTAGGCGAACAAAAATCATTTTTGGCAGCTAAAAAAAAAGGGCTTCAATATTGAAGCCCTAAAAGTTTTCTTCCTGTGTGGTTCCCTCGTCAGAAAAGGGAAGAAGAAAACGGTTGCACTCTGAACAAGGACTAAACTCAATAAAGCATATACGATCTAGAAACAAGATCTAAAGAATCGAAAAACAGAAAGGATACAATAAAAACGAACAGTAAGGTCGTTAATAAGGCAACCCGGCCATCTCATAGAGACCCGTGGCTTTCTGTCTTCGCCTCGCGACGAATTTAGCTTTATCAAATTAAGATGGGTTGATTATAACGAAAATATCGTTAAGTACAACCCTAAATTAAAAAAAACACTCAAAGTTAATATATGTTACTCAGGCACTTCAAATTTATAACCCGCGCCATACACTGAATAAATAAACTCCTTTGCAGACAACTCTTCAGCCAATTTGTGCCGCAATTTCTTGATATGACTATCAATCGTCCTATCAGAAACAATCCGATTATCAGGATAAATTTGACGGATAAGCTGGTTTCGCGAATAAACCTGCCCAGGAGAACTGCTCAACAATTTTAAAATGGCAAATTCCACCATCGAAAGCTGGGCACTCCGGCCTTCATACATCACCTTATAACGAGATGCATCCAACTGCCAGCCTTTTGCCTGCTCTTTTAGAACCGTACTACGACGCAATAACGCTTTAACCCGCGCCACCATTTCTTTCGGACTAAATGGTTTGCAAAGATAATCATCTGCACCCTGCTCCAGTCCTAAAATACGATCCGCCTCTTCCACTTTGGCCGTTAACAACATAATCGGCACAAGACTAAAGTCACGAATCTGTTGACACAATTGCAAGCCATCCACCCCTGGCAACATAATATCCAACATCACTAGATCGACACTATGTGCTTTTACCCAATCGACTACCCCAGTACCCGATTGCATCCAAACCGTCTCAAAATCACAGCTATGTAAATAATCTTCTAGGATTTCAGCAATCTTCACTTCATCTTCAACGATTAAAATTTTATAAGACATTTCGCTTCGCTCTCATTTCAAAGGGGCAATTTAACCACCAAGCTCAATCCACCCAAATGTGAAGACTGTGCTGTAATTTTGCCAGAATGCGCCTCAACAATTTGACGCACGATTGACAAGCCTAAACCCGCCCCGCCATGCCGTCTATTACGAGACATTTCTGTACGATATAAGCGCTCAAAAAGCTGAGTTAACTCATCTTCAGCAACCCCAGGCTCAGAGTCATTAATTTCTAAAACCACGTTGCCAGACTGATTATAAAGCAACACCTCAATCCGTCCAGCTTCATCTGCATTCGTATTCGCATCGGTATAAGACAAACTATTGATCAGCAAATTGGTAATCATCTGCCCGAGCCGGGCTTCATCGCCGTTAATTCGATAATCACCCTCTTTCACGTCATAACTCAGCAATAAGCCTTTTTCCTGCGCCACCCCTTCAATAGACGCCACTGACTTCGAGACCAGCTGCTGAAAATCCAATGTCTGCATTTTATAACTCAGGCCACCAATGTCGTTTAATGCCACCTGATAAAAATCCTCAACCAGCCGACTCAACAACATCACCTCTTCATGAATCTTGTGCAAATTCTCAATGCTGGCAGGCCGAATACCATCCTCGATCGCCTCCAAGCTACCATGCATTATGGTTAAAGGTGTGCGTAACTCATGCGAAATATCAGCAACCCACTGATTTCGGCTGTGACGACTTTTCTCCAGACAAGCGGCCAAATGATTAAAATCTTTTTGCAACTGACCAAACTCATCCTGTCGATAAATTGACAAACGTGTGGAAAACTTTCCTTGTGACAATTTACGCATTCCCTGCGTTAATTGACGAATAGGTTTCATAAAGTGATTCACAAATATCACTAATAACACAACAATGACTAACGTTAATAAAACAGCTCCCCATGCAAAGAAAGAAGATTGTTGCTCAGTAAACTCAATATCAGCCTGCTCTGTCAAAGACTGGTGATGAGGGTAAGCCACCCAACCTGCAATATCACCGTCAACAACAATCTCAGACATCATCTCATTAGAACCTAATGCATCCCCCCGAACCACCTTTCCCTCTCGACTTAATAAGCTCACTCTGGTTTCAAATTCATCCGGGTGAAACCTTAATAACTGGGGATACTCTCTTTTCAGTAAGATATTCATTGGAATATAGGTGTGCGTTAAATCAATACGATAAGAAACAGTCAGAAGCCTTTGCCACACATCCTCGGATACCCACTCGGTATCAAATAACCCGGTTTCATCCATATATACTTCAAGATTGTTTTTTAAACGATCCAAACGATACTCATCTGCCCGATCAATATATTTAACCATGGTATGGTTCAATAAATACTGACCACTCAACAACATTGCCACCAGCATCGTGACACCAAACGCCACCAAAACCATAATCAGTTTAAATTTCAACGACACAACTGGATCGCCTCCAAAAGTTCATTCATAAATAAAGTCACAGCCCCTCAAAAAACAGCCATAAAACCCAGCCCCGATAATCGGAGACTAAAACAGTCCCTAAAACGAACAGGCCTGGTTATTTTAATGCCAAAACCATAGGAGTCTAGAGTTGATCAGACAGATATTATCTTAACAGAAGGTATAACTCTCAGGGTTGCCCATCATTCGGGTGGGAACTAAAAGGGGATTTTGAGCTTGTAAAGAAGCTTGTTGTACAGATAACAATTGATTAACTTGTTGAATTATATTGAAAAATAATGGTGCCTCCTCTGTGACTTGAACACAGGACCTACCGATTATGAGTCGGGTGCTCTAACCAACTGAGCTAAGGAGGCAATAGAAAGGATTTGTACCAAAAACCACCAGGCCTGGTGATTTTTGGTTGGTATTATAGGGGATTTAAAAGTTTTTGCAGGGCTTTTTCAGCCCTACTTGGACAGATTAATCTAAGAAGCTTTTGAGGCGTTCTGCACGACTTGGATGACGCAGTTTACGTAGTGCTTTGGCTTCGATTTGACGAATACGCTCACGCGTAACATCAAATTGCTTACCAACTTCTTCTAGGGTGTGATCCGTATTCATGCCTAGCCCAAAACGCATACGAAGGACTTTGGCTTCGCGTGGCGTTAGCGTGCTTAACATTTCACGGACGGTTTCACCCATGCCTTCTAAATCTGCTGAATCTTGTGGTGACAGAATATTGGAATCTTCAATAAAATCGCCCAAAGAGGAATCTTCATCATCCCCTACTGGCGTTTCCATTGAGATCGGTTCTTTGGCGATTTTCATCACTTTTCGAACCTTATCTTCTGGCATTTCCATTTCTTCAGCTAACTCTTCTGGCGTCGGTTCACGACCCATTTTTTGCAACAACTGTCGTTGAATGCGGTTCAGTTTATTAATGGTTTCGATCATATGAACCGGAATACGAATGGTACGAGCTTGATCGGCAATGGAACGGGTAATGGCCTGACGAATCCACCAGGTGGCATAGGTTGAGAATTTGTAACCCCGACGGTATTCAAATTTTTCGACCGCTTTCATTAAGCCAATATTCCCTTCTTGGATCAAATCCAGGAATTGCAAACCGCGGTTGGTATATTTTTTGGCGATCGAGATAACCAAACGGAGGTTCGCTTCGATCATTTCGCGTTTAGCAACACGGGCAATGCCTTCTGCCTTACTTAAGTTTTTATAAATTTCTTTATATTCCTTAATTGGCATTTTTTCGGCTTTTTCAATCATGACCAAACGCTTTTGTGCGCGTTTGACATCGCCTCTCACACCTTCTAATTGCTCGGCTTTTTCAGGGAGTGCTTCTTTAAAGCGTTCTAGAATGTCGTAGTCTGTTTCAGAACCGACAAAAATCTTTAAGAACTGAGGTCTTGGCACCCCAATTTGACGCATCACAATATTCACAATATTGCGCTCTTGCTCACGTATGGCATTGATGCGTAACTTTACTCCTTTAATCATGCGGTTAACAAAGACAGGAGATAGCTTAACAGCAGCTAATAATTTAATGACTTCTTCGCGCTTTTTAATCGATTTTGGATCACTATAGCCATGCTTTTCTTCGGTCTTCAGCACATCGGCATTCACTTTTTCAAGTGTGGATAAAAACTCAGCCAATTCTTCTGGATTTATACCATCTTCTTTAGGCTCATTGGAGTCACTATCGGGAGAAAGTTCTTCAATCGGAATATCAATCAAATCGGCGGGACGAACAAAGCCTTGAATCAGGTCTGCTGTTTTACCTTCGCCTTCTTCAATACGAGCAAATGATGCGAGTAGTTCAGAGGCGACTTTTGGGTATTTTGCCATGGCTTCCAGCATGTCACGAATACCGTATTCGATTCGCTTGGCAATTTCCACTTCGCCTTGACGGGTCAATAGCTCGACCGAGCCCATTTCTCGCATATACATACGCACTGGATCGGTGGTGCGTCCAAATTCAGCATCCACTTCAGCAAGTGCCAAAATTGCCGCTTCTGCTGCGGCATCATCAAAAGTTTCACCTTCTTTGGTCAGTAATTCATCCGCATCCGGAGCTGACTCAAATAATTGAATACCAAAATCTTTTAGAATGGTTAAGACCTGACCTAGCTGATCTTCTTCAATATCATCCGGTAGGACATCATTCACATCCGAGAAAGTTAAATAACCTAGGTCTTTAGCTCTTTCAATTAAATCGATTAATTGCTGCTTTCTTTCTACTCTCGTCATCTTTGCCTCAACTTTGATTCTATGGAAGGCACCCCTCCCAAAAATAGAACCGCGTATTATACTAAATTATTCATTAACAGTTTGAATTTTAACTAAGAACTTCAGACTTAATTTTTTTGATATCTTGCTCTTTTTTCAGCTCTTTAGCCACTTGCAGCACACAAGCAGAAAACTCATTGTGTAAAAAAGAATCTTCTGGCTGAAACATAATGCCATCCAGTTGTTGCCACAAGTGCTTTTTATTTGGTTCTGACAGCCAAGCCTCGGCGGCTTCAGCAATATAGTTATTGTTTGCAAGCACTTGGATAAATTGTGCGAGAAAACGATATTCTGCTTTATCCGAGTCGATTAACTGTTGCTGAGCATCCGCTAGAACATTTGCCCACTGCGGCCTCATTAAAAGCAATTTAATGATCTTTAAGACTAAGCTCGTCACCTTCTGTGTGACAGCGGCTTCCGTTTGCACTGACTCGGAACGCTTCGTTGAAGAGACGCGTATCCCCATAATTTGTCCCAATCGCCAAACGGGCAATTCAACGTAATCTGACAACACCTTGGTTAACAAGTCCGGCATCGCTCCCGTTGCATTGACGATATAAGGTTTGGCCAGCGCAATAAGTTGTTGCTGCCCTTCTACCGTACTAATCGGCAAAGGCAACTGTCCAATTAACCCTTTAAACAAAAAAGAAGATAAGGACAATGCCTGGTCAACACGACGTTGAAACCCTTCTAAACCTTCTTTTCGAATTGTGGAGTCAGGATCTTCTCCTGGATCTAAAAACAGAAACCGAACCGATTGAGTTCCTTCAATTTTGGGAAGTGAAAGTTCCATGGCTTTCCAGGCCGCTTTTTTTCCAGCCTCGTCACCATCAAAACAAAACACCACTTCACCGACTTGTTGAAACAGCATATTTAAGTGTGATTCCGTAATCGCGGTGCCCAAAGTCGCAACCGCATTATGCACCCCAAACTGCGCCAAGGACACCACATCCATATAGCCTTCAACCACTAATATGTGTTTAAAGGCTTGCCGGGATTGTCTTAATTCGTACAAACCATACAAAGTATGGGTCTTGTGAAACAAAGCCGTTTCGGGGGAATTCAAATACTTTGGCTGATCTTCATCACTTAAAACCCGCCCGCCGAAAGCGACCACTCGCCCACGTCCATCGCGGATTGGAAACATAATCCGATGCCGAAAGCGGTCATAAGTCTTACCTTCTGACTTTTCTATCAACATCCCGCTTTCAATTAATTGCTGCTTAAGAGCGTTATCGGCCTTTAAACCAGAAACTAAACTATCCCACCCTGGCGGTGCAAAACCGATAACAAATTGCTTGGCAATCTCAGCGGTCACCCCCCGCTGTTTTAGATACTGCTTTGCTTTTTCAGCAGCGGGATGATCTCGTAACTGCTGACGGTAAAATTTGGTCACACTGAACATCACGTCATATAAATCACGTTTTTGTTGTGCTTGTTGCTGCGCTTGGGGAGACAATTGTTCGCGTGGCACTTCCATGCCATTTAACGCCGCCAAGGATTCAACCGCCTCCACAAAGCTTAACCCGTCATAATCCATTAAAAACTTCAATGCATCGCCGCTGGCACCGCAACCAAAACAGTGATAAAACTGCTTCTGCGAACTCACATTAAAAGACGGGGTTTTTTCATCATGAAAAGGACAACAGGCTTTGTAGCTGGTACCCGCCTTTTTGAGTGGGACGCGTTGATTAATGAGCTGGACAATATCGGAACGTGCCAATAGATCTTCGATAAAAGACCGCGGAATCGACCCTTTAGGCTTTTTATGGCTTGTTGATGAAGAGGCTGGATATGGTACCACTAAGATCCCTTATAACCTTTATTAAACTCGGTTATCCACAATTAATACACAGAACAATACACAATACTAAAACGCAAAAAACCCATTGATGAAATGTCACCAATGGGTTTTAGCAATTTCCAGCGATTGATTCGCT
Organism: Hydrogenovibrio sp.; assembly: GCA_965658885.1. GTDB lineage: Bacteria > Pseudomonadota > Gammaproteobacteria > Thiomicrospirales > Thiomicrospiraceae > Hydrogenovibrio. Next base: position 42,618 of record CBFHUY010000001.1, on the reverse strand, counting down.
AGCCGTTTAAGATAACTTTGCTTTAATCAGCTTACTGACAACCGCCATATCTGCTCTACCCTGCATTTTGGGTTTTAGCAATCCCATGACTTTCCCCATGTCTTGCATTGATGCAGCTGACACAGCCTGTATCGCATCATCCACCAAATCTGCAACTTCAGCTTCAGTCAAAGGTTGTGGCAAAAAGTCTTGAATCACTGTCATTTCATAAGCTTCTTGCTCAGCGAGTTCAGGTCTTCCAGCCTCTTCATATTGCTGCTGTGAGTCACGGCGTTGTTTCAGCATTTTATCCAAAATGGCCAAAACCGCAGAATCATCTTCCAGAGTTGCTTGCGAGTCTATTTCAACCTGCTTAATAGCCGCCAACATCGATCGGATAACGCCAAGGCGAGCCTTCTCTTTGGCTTTCATGGCCACCTTCATCTCTGAGGTGAGTTTCGCTTTTAATTCACTTGACATCGATCAAACCTACTTGATAGGGGTTGGCTTAATATAAACGTGATGTACGACGATTCTCACGAGACAAACGCTTTGCTAAACGCTTAACTGCTGCGGCTTTCATACGTTTTTTAGCCCAGGTCGGCTTTTCATAATATTCACGTTTACGCGATTCAGTTAATACACCTGCTTTTTCACAAGTACGTTTAAAACGACGCAAAGCTACGTCAAATGGTTCAGTATCTCTTACTTTTACGCTTGGCATAATCTACTCTTTAGGTTAAAAATTTGTTCTGACTCCCAGTCGGGAAATCGTAAACCGAGGATTATAAAATTAAGTCCTTTATTTTGCAAACAAAACTTCAGACCTTTCTAAAGTTTTTGTTAAAATTCGGCTTTACGATAAAAACAGTTACGAAACCATGCAATCAAAAGCACACGCTTCTCCTCAAATCACCCTCGGCATTGAAACCTCATGCGATGAAACCGGCATAGCCCTTTATCATTCACAAAAAGGCCTTCTCGCACACAACCTGTATAGTCAAATCAAATTGCATGCTGAGTATGGCGGAGTGGTTCCTGAGCTGGCGTCGCGTGATCACATTCGTCGAATCGTTCCTCTCATCCAACAAACGCTTCAAGATGCCAAACTTAATGCGGGTGACATTAGCGGCATTGCCTACACGGCTGGCCCCGGCTTAATGGGCGCCTTACTTTCTGGCGCATCGGTCGCGAGAAGCCTTGCCTTTGCCTGGCGCATTCCCGCGGTGGGCGTACATCATTTAGAAGGTCACCTGCTCGCCCCCATGCTAGAAGAGACGCCGCCGCAATTCCCTTTTGTGTGCTTACTTATTTCGGGGGGTCATACCATGCTTATTCGGGTCGATGGCATTGGTCGCTATCAACGATTGGGCGATACCTTAGATGATGCCGCTGGCGAAGCCTTTGATAAAACAGCCAAAATGCTAGGACTAGGCTATCCAGGCGGCCCTGAAATTTCCAGAAGAGCTTTGTCTGGCGATCCAGAACGCTATCGTTTTCCCAGACCGATGGTCGATCGACCAGGCCTGGACATGAGTTTCAGCGGTTTAAAGACCTTTAGCTTAAATACTTGGCTCAAAGCCAAAGATGCTGGTGATGACAATGACCAAACCAGAGCCGATATCTGCCGAGCCTTTGAGTTAGCGGTTGCCGATACCTTAAGGATTAAATGCAAACGCGCATTAGACCAAACGGGGTTAAACCGCCTCGTGGTATCGGGCGGCGTCAGCGCCAACCAAGCCATTCGCAACAAACTCAATGAACTGATGAAAAGCCGCCGAGGCCAAGCGTTTTATCCAAGATTAGAATTCTGCACCGACAATGGCGCCATGATTGCCTATGCTGGCGCGCAACGTCTAGCCGCTGGACAAACCTCAGACCTCAACTTTGCCTGCCATCCTCGGTGGGAGTTGGAATCGCTATCAGCCCTTTCCGATACCGAATAGCAATACGAGACCCAAAGTAAAAGCAACGCTGGCCATTCAAAACAAACCAGGCCTGGTTATTTTTTGCTAATAAAACTTTCTTCGCCTTTTAAAAGGCGCTCAATATTGCTTCTATGACGCCAAAACAAAATAACCGTCATTAAGGTGGTGACGGCAACCCAAGTCATTTCTGCACCCGTTTCTGATGCCATGTCGGTTAGCAAATAAATATAAAATGGCGCTAATGCAGTCGCCACGAGCGCGGATAAGGAAGATACCTTTAATGCCTTAGCGACAAACAACCAGGTTCCGGCAACAGCCAACCCGATTGGCAAGGATAAGCCGAACATCACCCCCAACATAGTTGCCACCCCTTTTCCGCCTTTAAATCCAAAAAACACCGGATATAAATGCCCTAAAAAGCTCGCCAAGCCAATTAAAATAACCCAAAGGGCGTCAGCACCGAGTTGATTCGCCAATAACACAGGTAAAAAACCTTTTAAGAGGTCGCCTAATAAGGTAATGGCTGCGGGCTTACTTCCATATAGACGTTTCACATTGGTGGCGCCTGGATTACCAGAGCCAGCTTGACGCGGATCAGCCAAGCCCATCAGACGACAGACAATAATCGCTGACGATAGCGACCCTAATAAATAGGCGCCCAATAAAGCCAAGCCCCATTGCCCAATCAGCATTAAATCCATTGAAACACCTCTTACGATTATGATTTTGGGTCGCTATTTTAACGGAGTCTGTGATAATATCGAAATCTTTCTACCACGGATTTAAAAAACGATGACGACACCTTGCTGTGACGAGCCCATTTCAGATATTTTGTTTATTCATGGATTGCGCGTTGACACCATTATTGGCATTTATGATTGGGAAAAACAGGCTGAACAGCCTTTAATTTTTGATATTGAATTAAGCACATCTTTAGTCGACTCGGCGCAATCTGATGCGATTAACGATACGGTTAACTATAAAACAGTGAGTGATGACATTATCGAATGGGTAAAAGCCAGTCGGTTTGAACTCATTGAAACCTTGGCGGAGCAACTCTGTCAACGCCTTTTCAACCACTATCCCAAAGTCAGCGAAATTGCACTAACCCTCAATAAACCGCACGCAGTGATTGCCGCTAACGCCGTTGGTCTAAAAATTCGCCGTCGCCGTTCAAGCCAGTGACTAACCTAAGCGCCTAACAATCAGGCTTGCTCGAATTGGCGGTTTTTCTGCATTTGCGCCGCTTCTTTAATTAAGGGGATAATCTGTTCCATATAAACACAGGCTTGATGTTCGGTAATTTGATCAAAATCTAAATAATCTTGTTGAAATTGTTTGCCATTTTGCCGAGATAAATTCCGTATCACCTTATGAAACAGTCGCTCTCCATCAGCAAGACGCACCATCGTGACTAATTGCTCTGGCTTCATTCTAGGCAAAATGGACTGTAAAACCACATCGTCGACGATAATCATTTTGGTCGCTAAATTTCGATAGGTTTTAATTTTACGCTGCAAGCTCTCGGTGTTGCCGCCTGCCGTTTGCGCCAAACGTCCACCAATCAGTTTTTGTAAAGACTCAATGGCATTTTCAGGCAATTCAAAGGTCACGCCGCCAAACCCCAACATTAAATGCCCGTTTTCATCTTTTTTTGCAGTAATCTCCATAAAAACCTCTAAATATAACGCTTATTTTCATCGTAAAATTCAATTTTCCCTTGCGTTTCAAGGTTAAACAAGGTCTCTACGATGCGTTTAATGGCTTCTTTTGCCACATCCGTATCTGGCTGTGCGGATTTTTCAAAATCGGATTTTAACTGTCGAGCCAAAATACCACCGGCATTTTTGATAATCGCATCATTTAAATCCTGATCATTGGCAACCTGCATTAATTTCAGTAAATCTTGGTTATCGGATTCTAAAACCAACAATTGAATACCGGCCGCATCCAAATCTTTAATCTTTAACCCCATAGCTATGTAACTTTGCAAAATGGAATGGGTTTCACCATGATCCAACGCAATTAAATGTTCAAGGGTAATATTGAGCAGTTCAACAGAAAAGCGGTCCAGCTTGACCGTGGCAAAACCGATATGCACCAACCATTCGTTTTCGTGGTTTTTTTTAATCCCTAATTTCATCGAATTCGTTCCTTAAAACATTTGCTATTTCAACTGAAAGCAAAAACACTGCCAATAACTTCACCCTTAACCACTTTCAAGCTGTAATATAATACCCTAAAAATAAAGTCATGCCGTTCTCTCAACAGAAGAATGCATTGCAACTAACACTTCGACCATAATTGAAAATACTATGAAACCCAAATTTACCCTTCCGGAACCACCCGAACCTTTAAAACAGCGCAGCGCTGAACTGACACAAAAAATCCGCCAGACCTTAAAGCGTCATGGCCCTATGCCTTTTCCGCGTTTTATGGAATTGGCACTCTATACCCCAGGACTCGGCTACTATACCAGCGGCTTACCCAAAATAGGGGCGGAAGGCGACTTTATTACCGCGCCCGAAATTTCACCGTTGTTTGCACGTTGTTTAGCCCGTCAAGCCAGCCAAATTTTGACCGAATTGGATCAACCAAATGTGATTGAATTCGGCGCTGGGAAAGGCACTTTAGCCAGGGATTTTTTACTGGCACTGGATGAAACCAATCAACCCTTAGAAAACTACTACATTATCGAGCTCAGTGCCGATTTAAAACAGAAACAGGCTGAAACCCTAGCAACCCTTCCTCAATCTTTGCAACAAAAAGTCGTTTGGTTGGATCAACTCCCGCAAGCGCCTCTGTCAGCGGTCATTATTGCCAACGAAGTGCTGGATGCCATGCCCGTTGAAAAATTGCGTCTAGAAGCAGAGCAGACACTCCGCGGGTTTGTTGAGTATAACGAAGAAAAACAAAGATTTGAATGGCGTTATCACACCATCAGCGAAGCGGATCTACAAACCACCTGCAATCAAATTTTAAAACAAATTGGCACCCCGTCTCCGCAAGGTTATGAAACCGAAGTCAATGCCAATATTCATCCTTGGCTGCATTCGATTGCCGACTTTCTTCAACAAGGCGCATTGCTGCTGATTGATTATGGCTATACCCGACAAGAGTATTATCAGCCCGCCCGAAAAATGGGAACTTTGCGATGCCACTATCAACACCGTGCCCATAGTGACCCGTTTTTTTACCCAGGCCTGCAAGACATTACTGCCCACGTAGATTTTACCCAAGTGGCTGAAGCCGGGTTTGATGTCGGCTTTAAGGTGGCTGGCTTTACCACCCAAGCTCACTTTTTAATGAGCAGCGGTATTTTAGAGATGTCTGCCGAATTGTCTGATCCAGACAATGTTGTCAGCTCACTGAAGCTGGCCCAACAGATTAAAACCCTAACTCTCCCCAATGAAATGGGAGAGAATTTTAAAGTGATTGCATTAACGAAAAATATTGACCTGCCTTTAATGGGCTTTCAACTTCGCGACTTGCGTCACCAGCTTTAAGCATCCCGATAACTCAACAAGGAAAATTTATTTATGGAATTGTTTCAAGCCGCTATTTTAGGCATTATTGAAGGTCTGACCGAATTTTTACCGATTTCTTCAACAGGCCATTTGATTATTGCTAGTGAGTGGCTAGGGGTGGAAGCCACTCAGCAAAATAAAGCCTTTGAAGTGATTATTCAAGTAGCGGCCATTCTCGCCATCTTCTCACACTATCAAGACAAGTTTTCAAGCGAACACAGCCGACTCTGGGGACATGTCTTTATTGCGTTCTTACCGATTGCAGCCGTTGGTTTTTTATTACAAGACCATATCAAAGCACTCTTTACCATTGAAACTGTGGCTTGGCTATTTATCATTGGCGGGGTGATTTTCTTAATCGTGGAAAAGCTTTATGTGCCAGGCAAACACCGCACACAGGATATGGAAGACCTCAGCCTCAAACAATCCTTTTGGATTGGGATTGCACAAATGTTTGCCTTAATTCCGGGAACCAGCCGTGCTGGCGCATCGATTATTGGCGGCATGATCGTCGGACTGGATCGTAAAACCTCAGCCGAATTTTCGTTTTTATTAGCACTTCCGGTCTTACTGGCTGCGTCAGGGCTGGATCTGGTTAAACACTATCAGGACTTTGCAGATTCAAGCTGGATGCCACTCATTGTCGGTTTTATAACCGCGTTTATCTTTGCTTGGCTCACCATTAAACTGTTTCTAAAATTCCTAGAAAACTTTACCTTTAATGCGTTTGGTATTTACCGTATCCTATTTGGTATCACCTTACTGATTTGGTTTACCTAAATAATTTGAAATCGGCTTATGAAATTTTATAACGCACAGCAAAGCAAGCAGCTCGACCATTTAGCTCAAGCGCACATCCCTGGTATTTTGCTGATGAAACGCGCCGCGATGTTTGCCTATAAAACACTCAACCATCTCGCACCGAAAGCCAAGCACCTGCTCATTATTGCCGGAACCGGCAATAACGGTGGTGACGGCTTGATGTTGGCACAATATGCCATGATTGAAGGATTTGAGGTTGAGATAGTGCTACTGGGTAATGCCTCACAAATTCAGGGCGATGCCTTCAGCGTCTGGCAGGAATGCCAAGCGATGGGCCTCAGCGCTTCTCCCTTAACAGAAACCGCGCTGGCCAAGGCCGATATCATTATTGATGCGGTGTTTGGCATTGGCCTGAATAAACCAGTTACCGGTGAACTGGCGCAACAGTTTCAACAAATCAATGCCGCGCAAAAACCCGTTTTAGCAATCGATATCCCCAGCGGCTTAAGTGCTGACACTGGCGAGATATTGGGCGTGGCAATTCAAGCAAGTTACACCTGTACCTTTATCACCCATAAACCTGGACTCTACACAGCCCAAGGAACCGATACCGCTGGCAAAATCTATTTCAGTGACCTATTCCTTCCACCCCGCTTATTCAAAGACCAACCTTTTATTGCTCAAAACCATGCTTTAAACCATTGGTTAAAAAAGCGCCCCCCGCTTAAGTCCGCCGCTCACAAGGGCAGCCAAGGCACTTTATTGTTGATTGGTGGTAATCGTAATATGATGGGCGCCATCCAGTTAGCCGGTATGGCAGCACTCAATAGCGGCGCAGGCCTGGTTAAAATTTTAACCAAATTGGAGCATTGTTTAGCCATCACTCAGGCTCAACCGGAACTGATGGTTTATGATGCAGATGCACCACACCAATTGGCACCCCTGCTTGAATCCAGTAAAGCGATAGCGATAGGCCCCGGTCTAGGGCAAGACGAGTGGGCGCAACAACTTTGGCAGCAGATGATTCCTTTGGATATCGCTAAGGTGGTTGATGCGGATGCACTTAACTTGCTGGCAAAATCCCCACAAAAACGGCATGACTGGGTTTTAACCCCCCACCCTGGCGAAGCCGCCAGGCTACTAAACACCACCACTCAAAGCATCCAGAGCAATCGCTTTCAAGCGATTCGTCAGTTACAGGAAAAATATGGCGGCGTGATTGTGCTCAAAGGCAATGGCACCTTAATCTATGACGGTCAACAAATGGAATTGTGCACTGCTGGAAATGCGGGCATGGCGGTTGGTGGCATGGGCGATGTTTTAACGGGCGCGCTTGCCAGCTTTATCGGCCAAGGACTGAATTTATTTGATGCTGCCTGTTTAGCGGTGAGTTGTCATGCCCATAGTGGTGACCTGCTCGCCAACCAAAAAAGCCAAGCAGGCATTTTACCAACCGATGTCATTGAAACCCTGAGCCAATTATTAAAGTACGGCGACTAAAGATGCCTAACCGTCTGTTGCGGGTAAAAAGGCTTTTAATGCATTCATGTGAGAGAACAGTTCCGTTTCATCATCAGCCAAAACGGTAATATGCCCTAACTTACGGCCCGCTCTTTCCGCTTTATCATACAAATGCAAATGCGCTTGCGGCATGGTTAAAACCTGCTCCACCGGCCCAGTTTCTCCAATAATATTCACCATAGCAGCCAGCGGTTGACGCGGCGAGGTATCACCCAAAGGCAACCCGCTGATCGCGCGAACATGATTCTCAAACTGACTGGTGTGTGCCCCTTCAATCGTCCAGTGTCCTGAATTATGAACACGGGGGGCCATCTCATTGGCAACCAAACCATCAAGGGTTTCAAACAGCTCCAGCGTCAAAACCCCAACATGATCTAACTCATCTAACAGCGCTTTCATATACGCTTCGGCTTGGGTTTGGATTTCGTCAGATATTTGACGCGCTGGTGCGATGGTATAGCGTAAGATGCCATCCTCATGAACATTTTGCACCAACGGATAATAGACATGTTCGTTTTGTGCATTGCGAACAGCAACAATGGACAACTCTCGACTAAATTCAATAAAGCCTTCTAAAATCAGTTCTCTACCACCGATTTCTTGCCAGGCCTGGGCAATTTGGCTGGTTTCCTTGAGCAAAAACTGCCCTTTGCCATCATAGCCTTCTGTGGTGGTTTTCAAGACGGCTGGCAACCCTAACGCTTCAACCGCCTGTGTTAAACTTTCTAACGAATCCACCACCTGATAAGGCGCACAAGGTATTGATAATTGGTCAAACAAGCCTTTTTCACGACCGCGATGTTGCGCATGAAATAACGATTTTTCGGCGGGATAAACAGGCGTGGTTTTCGCCATTTCCCGCACCCACTCTACCGAAGTATTTTCACTTTCATAGGTAATGACATCGGCGAAATCTTCCAACGCCTTGACGGCATTTTGATCATCCGCTGTTTCGGCTAAGATCAACTGTCCAAGCCTTGCAGCAGGCTCTTCTACCGACTGAGCTAAAAAAGCAAATCGCTGCCCCAATGGGTAACCGGAAGTAGCCAACATACGACCTAGCTGCCCCGCTCCCAACACACCAATTTTTTTCGTAATGGGCGTCATAAAGTATTCCATTCAAAAGTTGTTCGTTAAGACCTAATTCATCACATTATCGCAGTCAATTGTACCATCAACCACTTGCAATTAAGCTCTTGGGTCACCTTGCGCTAGGACGGCTTGCGTCTGTTGCTGCCTAAAGGCTTGCAATGCCGATTTCACTTCGGGGACATGATTGGCAACGATTTGGGCGGCCAAAATACCGGCATTTTTTGCACCTGCTTCACCAATGGCCAAAGTACCAACTGGAATCCCGCCAGGCATTTGCACAATCGATAACAAGGAGTCTTTTCCACTGAGCGCACGTGACTGAATTGGCACGCCCAATACCGGCACCAAGGTTTTAGCCGCAACCATACCGGGTAGGTGTGCCGCGCCGCCAGCTCCGGCAATAATCACTTGCAGTCCACGTGATTCCGCTGTTGCTGCATATTCAAACATTAAATCGGGGGTGCGATGCGCGGAAACCACCCGAACTTCATGCGCAACTCCAAACTGCTCAAGCATTTCCACTGCCTTCTCCATGGTCGGCCAGTCGGATGTTGACCCCATAATAACGCCCACCAAAGGCGCTGTTGCCGTTAACGTATTCACAGAAGCCATTATCTGTACCTGTTTTGAAAAAAGCCGTTAATTTTACAGGAGTTCCAAACTTTTGCAAGCAAATCAAATAGATCGCGAAAAAAGGACAACCTCAGAGCGTTTTAGCCGCTGCAACCCCATTTATCAGATAATCATAGCACTTTATTGTACGGGGGGAATCTTACGCGAATCAACCAAATAGTAAGTATTCCCCCCTTGGTGCTTTGCCCCTTTTTTCGCCTTGGTTGCCAAAGAGGCCAACTTCTGTGTATGCTCAAAGAGTCGCGTATCCACTAATAACACGCCCAATGATAGCGTCATCATTGGAAAGAACTGAGATTCGCCATCTCGACTCTGAGCATCAATGCCCCCTTTTTCACGATCTTGCTGCGTATAAAAAGGTGCTCTGGCTGTTTGAAACTTTTCTAAGATGGTTTCACAAATGGGTTGATAATCCAAGGTTTCTAAAATCAGCACAAAGTCATCGCCACCAATATGACCAATAAACCCAGGCGAACCATTCACGGTCGACTTCAGCACCTGAGCTATGGCACTAATGACTTGATCCCCTTGCTCAAAACTATAATGATCGTTATAAGCCTTAAAATGATCCACATCTACATAAATCACGGTAAACGCCTGCTTTCGATCTAAATACATTTGCAAAGTCTGTTGAATCGGCACATTCCCCGGCAACCCGGAGAGCGGATTGGCATATTGGGCACTACGTACTTTCAAGTCGGTCATCATTTCGAGTAGCGCCATAAAGGAACCACAGCCTTGATAAAGGCCGTCTTTGATCACGATAAATGCCCCCTTGTCATAGGAAGTATCACGGGTGATTTCTCGACTCGCTTCAACCAGCGAGGTGCCTGCCTCAAAAATAAAGGGCGTTCGATCCATAACTTTATTGACTTGTTTTCGATGATGTAGCTCACGCCCGAACTGGCTGGCCAGCAAATCCATTAATTCACGGCGCCACACCATCCCTAACACCTGTCCTTTTTCGACAATGGGAATACAGGTTCGCTTTGGGTGTTGTAAAAAAACTTCGGCTATCTCTTTAACGCGCGTATGGAGAGGCATTGAGAAAACAGGATCACATAAACTGGCAATGGTTTCCTCTTCATTGACGACAACCTGCAAGGTTTCCTGCCACTGGTAGTCTAAAACCCCATCAATGATTGGTGATGGACGCTTTAATAAATACCCTTGGACATAATCCACGCCCAGCTTTTCTAAAATGCGTAGCTCCGATTCAGTCTCAACCCCTTCGGCAATCACTTTGGTTCCCAAGCTATTTGCCAAGGTCAAAATGGTTTGCATAAAGCGGTATTTATCAGCTTGTTTATCAATTTCGGTAATAAAGTGTTTATCGATTTTGACATAATCCGGCTTCACTTCCGACCAAAGCTTTAAACCGTTATAGCCAGACCCCAGATCATCAATGGCGACCTTAAATCCCATTTTTCGGTAATATTGAATGGCTTTTAGAAACTGCGCGCTGTCCTCAACTGGTTGCAACTCGGTAATTTCTATCACCACTTGTTGGGGGTCAACCTCAAACTCATTCAAACAGGCTATTGTCAAACCAGAGGGGTGTTCCTGGCTTAAAATCGAACTCACTGAAACATTTAAAAATAAATGCGCCGCCATATTGCGTTCCGGCATGGCTTGTTTAAAACTCTTAATCGCGACACGTCTGGCCATTAAATCCATGGGTAACAAGCACCCTTGTTCACTGGCAAAATTAAACAAATTCATGGGCGAAAATAAGGGCGAATTCACGGGGCCACGTGTCAAGGCTTCAACGGCAAACACCTGCTTAGTTTTCAAACTGACAATGGGCTGAAACAACGTCTGAATCGATTCTTCTGCAAAAATCTCTTTTAATTCAGTTCCCAAAGGCGATTGCTTTAAATGCGCCATCTGCACATCAGATAGGTAATTCATTGTCAAAAAATACTCCGACGTAATCTCACTGGCGTGACCTCACCTAGTAAAATTAACCATATAACAAAAGAGGTTTGATTCTAGCCAATGCATATTGAGCTGCTATGACAAATACATGACCGCTAGATGACAATAAACCATGCTGACAGATCCATTTTTTGAAAAAAACTTGCATCGCCCGCTATTTTTCTTCACAATACCATTATGCGCCGATTTGATTCTACAGCTTGCGGGCGCTTTAAAAATACGGCTAAAGCGAGGAAGTCCTTACAAACCTCCCTCCAAATGCCGTTCCAAGAAACTTTTACATTCAAGTCAACTTTGTTTGAATATTAACTTGAGGAACACGCTAAATGACAACCACTGTATTTACCTCCGAATCCGTTTCAGAAGGCCATCCAGATAAAATTGCCGATCAAATTTCCGATGCGATGTTAGATGCCATCCTAAAACAAGATCCCAAAGCACGCGTTGCCTGCGAAACCTTTGTCAAAACTGGCATGGTGATGTTGGGAGGCGAAATCACCACCAATGCATGGGTCGATCAGGAGGAATTGGTTCGCAAAGTGGTCACCGATATTGGCTACAACCATGGTGATTTAGGCTTTGATGGTGCCACCTGTGCGGTACTGAGTTCCATTGGTAAACAATCGCCTGAAATTGCTCAAGGCGTTGATGAAACCGACAATCACGAGCAAGGCGCGGGTGACCAAGGTCTGATGTTTGGTTATGCTTCCAATGAAACCTCTGTGCTGATGCCTGCTCCAATTTTTTATGCCCATCGACTCATGGAAAAGCAAGCTGAACTGCGTCATTCAAAAGCATTGGATTGGCTAAGACCGGATGCCAAAAGCCAAGTCACCTTGCGCTATGAAAATGGTCAACCGGTCGCGATTGATGCGGTGGTTATCTCGACACAACACAATCCGGATGTTAACAACAAAACGCTTCACGAAGCGGTGATGGAAGAAATCATTAAACCGATTCTGCCCGCCGAGTGGCTACATGCGAACACCCAGTACCACATTAATCCAACCGGAAAATTTGTAATTGGCGGCCCGGTAGGCGATGCAGGCTTAACAGGTCGTAAGATTATTGTGGATACCTACGGCGGCATGGCTCGACACGGTGGAGGCGCATTTTCTGGTAAGGACCCGTCTAAAGTGGATCGCTCTGCAGCTTATGCCGGGCGCTATGTTGCCAAAAATATCGTTGCCGCCGGTTTGGCTGACAAATGTGAAATCCAGGTTTCTTATGCGATTGGGGTGGCGGAACCAACATCCATCAGCCTTGAAACTTTTGGCACAGAAAAGGTTGCTTTAAGCACCATTGAAGCCTTGGTTCGAGAACATTTTGACTTGCGTCCCAAAGGCTTAATTGCAATGCTTGATTTGGTTCGTCCCATTTATCAGGCGACCGCAGCGTATGGTCACTTTGGGCGAGAAACCCCTGAATTTACTTGGGAAAAAACAGACAAGGCGGCACAACTCAGACTAGACGCAGGGCTATAATCCCAGCTAAACAGTCTAAAACCCCCAGGCCTGGGGGTTTTTACCGCCGAGTCTCACAAAAGGAAGTCGCATGCAGTCGCAACAAAAATACCCGCAACACCTCAGTTTAGAATTCTTCCCACCGCGCACCGATGTGGGGATGGAAAAACTCAAAGCAGTGATTGAATCTCTCAAAGTGATTCAACCGCAATATATGTCTGTTACCTATGGCGCTGGTGGCACCACTCAGGCCAGAACCATTGAAACAGTTGATTATATTCAAACCCAAACAGAATTTGATGCCGCCCCCCACCTGACTTGCATTGGCGCCACCGCCGACAGTGTCCGTGCACTATTGGATGCCTACGCCGAAATGGGCATACAGCGTATTGTCGCCTTAAGAGGCGATCTGCCATCGGGGATGATGGATCCAGGTGAATTTAAATATGCCAGTGACCTCATCGCCTTTATTCGTCAAGAACGAGGGGATCAATTTCATTTAGAAGTGGCGGCCTACCCTGAAACCCACCCGCAAGCTCGCAACTGCGACATAGGCATTAAGTGGTTTAAACATAAAATTGCACAGGGAGCGGATTCTGCAATTACCCAATACTTTTACAATGTTGACAGCTACCTCTACTTTATTGATAACTGTGAACGCTCAGGGATTGACTTACCGATTGTACCCGGCATTATGCCCATTACCAATTATGAAAACCTAATTCGATTTTCGGAAGGCTGTGGTGCCGAAGTGCCGCGTTGGTTAAAATGTCGATTGGAAAGCTATGGCGACGATACCGAAAGTCTCAAAGCGTTTGGGCAAGAAGTGGTCACAGAAATGTGCCAACGCTTACTCGATGCCGGTGCGCCCGGGCTGCATTTTTACAGCATGAACCAAGCCGAGCCGACTACCAGCATTGTGCAAGCGCTGACTTTTAAGTCACCGATTCAATAAGCTTTAGCGAGACCTTTGATTTATGCGCATTCCCCGCTTTTATTTGCCTGCCCCCTATCAAAAGGGAACAAGGTTAAGTCTGGAGAAAGCACAAGTGCACTATGCGCTCACTGTATTACGGCTTAAGCACCAACGCCCAGTGGAGCTGTTTGACGGCCAAGGCGCTCAAGCGCAAGCCCAATTACACGTGATTGACCGTCGCCATGCCGAAGTCGAGATTATCGCGATTGATACCATCAACCGTGAATCACCGCTTCATACCGTGTTACTACAAGGCATTTCCAAAGGTGACCGCATGGACTTTACCATTCAAAAGGCCACCGAACTGGGCATCACCACCATTCAGCCGCTGTTTACCGAACACTGTGATGTCAAACTCACTGCCGATAAACAATTGAAGCGCCAACAACAATGGCAAGACATTGCTATTGCGGCCTGTGAGCAAAGCAATCGCAACCACCTACCCACGATTTTACCCCCCATAACCTTTACTGATTGGCTTGCCTCGGTTGAACACACACAGGGTCTGGTATTGGAACCAACCGCAACCCACAGCCTGAAACAGCTCCCGCCCCCCACCAATGACCCGCTTGCCATTTTAATTGGCCCTGAAGGGGGGCTGAGCGAAGAAGAAGTGACTTTGGCATGTAAAAAAGGGTTAAAACCCATACGGTTAGGTCCCCGCATCTTACGTACGGAAACCGCAGGCCTGGTCATTTTATCGGCACTACAAACCCTATGGGGCGACTTTTAACCTTTGTTCAAATCAACACTTCTGTATAATATTGACATCAATTGATTAACCCCCAATATCATTTCAACTTTTGAGAAAAAATATGCCCTCTACGCATCAAGTGCCACATTTACAAACAGCACTCACTGGCCCGTTACTTGAACTGGAACAACACCTTTTAAATCATCAAGCGGAAATTGAAGGTTGGTTCAGAAAACAATTCAAGCAAACCCCAGCCCCATTTTATGCATCGGTAGACCTACGCAATGCCGGCTATAAACTGGCGCCAGTGGATACCAATTTATTTCCAGCTGGCTTTAATAATTTGCACTCCGATTTACGACCGCTGGCGATTCAAGCCGCGCAAAATGCCATTACCCAGGCTTGCCCCATTGCCGATGGCGTACTACTCATCCCCGAAAATCATACGCGTAACCAGTTTTATCTAGAAAACTTAGCCATATTGCAAGAAATCATTGTTTCCGCTGGTTATGAAGTCCATATTGGCAGCTTAAACCCAGACCTGACCGAAACCACCCAGTTAACTCTGCCATCCGGCAAAACCCTCACGCAACACCCACTTAAACGCCAAGGCGCACGAGTCGGTGTCAATGATTTTTTCCCTTGCGCAGTGCTCCTGAACAATGACTTATCCAGTGGCCGCCCAGCGATTTTGGAAGACATTGAGCAAACGCTTCTGCCACCATTGGATCTCGGTTGGGCAACGCGCTTTAAGACGGAACACTTTAAATTTTATACCGATGTCACCAATGAATTTTCGCAAATGATTCAAATCGACCCTTGGTTAATTAACCCCTTGTCCGAACAATGTGGTCCGATTAATTTCAAAGATAGAACGGGCATTGACCAGTTAGCCGAAACCGTTAACCAAGTTTTGCAGAAAACCCAACACTACTATGAACAACATGACATCAACTGCAAACCCTTTGTGATTGTCAAATCCGACAGTGGCACCTACGGCATGGCCATTATGTCGGTCAAGACCGCCGAGGATGTGTTGCAATTAAATCGTAAACAGCGCAATAAAATGTCTTCTGCCAAAGAAGGACTGATTGCCGAACAAATGTTGGTGCAAGAAGGCGTTTATACCCATGAGACCATAGAAGATGCCGTTGCTGAGCCGGTGGTTTATATGATGCATAACCAAGTCATCGGTGGGTTTTACCGAGTTCATACCGGCAAAGAAGCCACTGACAATCTCAATTCACCTGGCATGCATTTTGAACCCTTATCTTTTGAAAATGCGTGTGTGATGCCGGATCAAAACCAATCTCCCGATGCTGGGCCAAATCGATTCTATGCCTATGGCGTGGTTGCACGCTTAGCACTGCTTGCCGCAGCCCGCGAAATTGCCGCAGCTCAATCTCTCTAAACCATAAGGACGGCCTATGCAACTGCTCAAAATCGGAATGGTCATGGACCCGATTGACAAAATAAAGCCTTACAAAGACAGTTCTTTTGCCATGTTACTTGAGGCGCAACGTCGGGGGCATCAGCTCTACTATATGGAACCCGAAGATCTGTTCTTGGACAATGCCCAACCTTATGCCTCAGTCAGTGAACTCAAAGTTTGGGATAGAGCACAAGACGACCAGACAAGTCAGTATTACGGTTTTGGCGCAACTTCAGTGTGTGATTTAAGCACATTGGATATCCTCTTTATTCGACAAGATCCGCCATTTGATGCCGACTATCTTTATAGTACCCATCTATTGGAATTAGCAGAAGCTCAGGGCACTTTGGTGGTGAACAAACCTCAGTCCTTAAGAGATTGTAATGAAAAACTGTTTGCCAGCTGGTTTCCGCATTGCATTCCACCGACTTTGGTGGCTGCAAATGCTGAACGGATTAAGACCTTTATCAATACCCATCAGGATGCCATTTTAAAACCGCTGGATGCCATGGGCGGCGCTTCCATTTTTCGAGTTCGTGAGGACGATCCGAATATCAATGTCATACTTGAAACCATGACCGACCATGGACAACATGCCATTATGGCGCAACGCTATTTACCGGAAATCGCGCAAGGAGATAAACGCATTTTACTCATCAATGGTAGCCCTGTTGATTATGCTTTAGCCCGCATTCCAGCTGAAGGGGAAACCCGTGGCAATATTGCCGCTGGTGGTCGCGGTGTTGGTCAACCACTAACGGATCGCGACCGATGGTTGTGTGAACAGGTCGCCCCCACCCTGCGCCAAAAAGGCTTACATTTTGTCGGATTAGATGTCATTGGCGATTATATTACTGAAATTAATGTCACCAGCCCAACCTGCATTCGAGAATTGGATGCCCAATTCGACCTCAATATTGCTGGGCAATTATTTGACCATTTAGAAGCAACTCTCAACCACCAACCATGCGATTAAAGCCCTTTTTGAACATTCAAAACCACCAGGCCTGGTGGTTTTTACTGTGTGTTTATAGTGTGACTCTACTAACTGGTTGCTCAGATGCAAAAACCTTACCACCGGTCCAACAAAGCTTTTACGTGTTTGGTACCCAAGTCAATATCGAAATTGTCGATACGCCAGAGGCGCTGGCTCAACAAGCAATTATCAACATCGAACAACGCTTCCATCAATTTAATCGCGACTGGCATGCTTGGGAAAAAGGCGGCATTCTGAGCAAAATCAATCAATCGATTGCCGAGCAAACCCCAATTAAAGTCCCCAACGGCGTTAAGCAGTTCATAATCAAATCTCAACAATTAGCAGCTCAGTCAGATTATTTATTTGACCCTGGCATTGGCCAACTCATCAATCTTTGGGGCTTTCACGCTGAAGACTGGCAAGGTCCGCCACCGTCTAAAGATCAAATAACGGCTTGGTTACAACATCGTCCGTCCATTAAAGCGATTCACTTTAAAGGCAACCAACTCATTAGTGATAACCCTGATGTGCAATTGGATTTTGGCGGCAATGCCAAAGGCTTGGCGCTGGATATTGCCATTAACACCCTAAAGCAGTCAGGAATTCGCAATGCGATTGTGAATATCGGCGGGGACATGCGCATTATTGGCCAAAAACGTCCCAGTCATGCAGTAAGCCAAGATCATTCCGACGCTTGGCACATTGGCATTCAATCCCCGGCCAATCCACAAAAACCAATTGCTTGGCTGGAAATTTCTGGGGATGAAAGCATTGTTACCTCAGGGAACTATCAACGCTTTTTTGAGTGGCAAGGCAAACGCTATAGCCACATTATCAACCCCAATACCGGCAAGCCAGCCGATGCATTTCTATCGGTCACGGTCATTCATCAAGATGCCACCACCGCAGATGCGGCCGCCACCGCTTTAATGATTGCCGGCCCTGATAACTGGCAAACCATTGCCAAACAAATGGGCATTACCCAAGCCATCCTCATTGATCAAGCCAATCAATTCCACATGACACCAGCCATCAGTGAGCGTCTTCACTTTATTGATTAGGCAGGTCATTGATTCGGGCGAACCGCAAATTTTATAAATCTTGTGGTTGTGTTGGTAATTGTTTAACTGAATACGAAAACAAGCTGATATAATTCCAAACTATGGAAAACTTAACTTCACTCGAACATCATTTCTTAATTGCGATGCCCACGCTGGCGGACAGCTGGTTTGAAAAGACGCTGGTGTATGTCGTTGAAGACAATCAGCACGGCACGATGGGATTGGTGGTGAATTTGCCGCACAAGCTTAATCTCACGCAATTACTTGAGCACTTTCAACTTCCGACAGAACAGCTCGAAGCCAATGAAACACTGGCGGATCAAGTGATTATGATGGGAGGCCCAGTGGATATGGAACATGGCTTTATTTTGCATCAGCCCCCGGGTAACTGGCAAAAGAGCGTGCCTTTAGCAGACAATCTTGCGATGACCGTTTCCGAGGACTTTTTAAAATCCATTTCTGAGGGACAATTGCCAGAGAAGATGTTGGTTTGCTTAGGCTTTGCCGGTTGGGAAAAAGGCCAACTCAATGAAGAAATTCAACAAAATAACTGGCTGACGATTCCTTATAACGAATCTCTATTATTTGATATCGACCCTGATCAAAAATGGCAGGTGGCTTTGAATACCCTGGGCATTTTACCTGAGTCGTTAAGTATGGAAGCAGGACATGGCTAAACAGCCACAATCTGCTGCAGACGTCTCAGGTGTTGTATTGGGGTTTGATTTTGGCCTGAAACGGATTGGCGTTGCTGTTGGTCAAACCATTAGCCGAACAGCGTCACCTGAAGCGATTGTTGCCAGCCGAGATGGTCAACCGGACTGGCAACATATCAGCCGTTTATTTGAAGCCTGGCAACCCAGTGCCATTGTGGTTGGACTTCCTATGCGGCTCAATGGTGAACCCCAAGCGCTCACACAACCCGCACGCAAATTTGGACAACGCCTAAGCGGACGCTATCAAACGCCGATCTTCTTTATCGAAGAACAACTCAGCTCTATTGAAGCAGAACAACGCAAAACGCAACCTGACCAACCCATAGATGACCATGCGGCCCAAATTATTTTAGAAAACTGGCTCAACGCGCTCTAAAAGGAATCATCATGAGACTGACAACTCCAAATCTACAACTCAATGCCCAGGGAAAACTACGGCATTTTTTGACCCTGGAAGGCTTAAAACACCATCATCTCACAGAAATTCTGGACGTCGCCAATACCTTTATTGACCCCGAAACCAAACAGATTAGCAAAGTGCCAAACCTGCATGGCAAGGCCATAATGAACCTATTTTTTGAGCCGAGCACACGCACACTGACCACCTTTGAAATCGCTGAAAAACGGTTGTCGGCCGATGTTGTCAATTTAAATATCGCCACCTCTTCCACCAAAAAAGGCGAAACATTACTCGATACCCTTTGGAACCTGCAAGCCATGATGGCCGATGTGTTTGTGGTACGACACAGTGAAAGTGGCGCGGCACACTTTATTGCCAAACATGTGGCACCGCACGTGCATGTCATCAACGCTGGGGATGGGCAACATGCACATCCCACGCAAGCCATGCTGGATATGTTTACCATTCGCAAACACAAAGGCGACATTTTTGACCTTAAGGTCGCAATTATTGGCGATATCCAACACTCACGAGTGGTCAGGTCTCAGATTCAAGCACTCAGTATTTTAGAGGCCAGAGAAATTCGCGTTATCGGCCCAAGAACGCTGATGCCGTCACACCCAGAAGCCTTAGGAGTTCACGTCTATGAAAACATTGAAGAAGGCCTAGATGGCGTTGACGTCATTATCAATGTTCGCCTGCAGAATGAACGTATGAAAAGCGCCCTTCTACCCAGTGAAAAAGAGTTTTTTAATCTTTATGGTCTAACCAAAGAGCGCCTGAACTATGCCAAGCCGGATGCCATTGTCATGCACCCTGGCCCAGTGAATCGCGGTGTGGAAATTGACTCAGAAGTCGCTGATGGCGAACAATCGGTCATTTTAGAGCAGGTCACTTATGGCATAGCCGTACGGATGGCCGTGATGAGCATTATCATTGATAATGCCAAACAGTTACAAGAGACCAACTTAGCCGCATCTTGCCTGGAGGAATCGAAATGAGACTGGCTATTGAACAGGTTCGTATTATTGATCCGAGTCAGAATTTAGACAAAATCACCAACCTCTATATTGCACGAGGTCGAATCTTTGCGATTAGTGACACCACGCCAGATGGTTTTAATGCTTCACAGACCATTGATGGGCAAGGGAAATGGCTATTACCCGGCCTGATTGACTTACAAGCGCGCTTAGGCGAACCAGGCAGTCATTATGAAGGAAGCATTGCTTCAGAAACCAAAGCAGCAGTAGCCGGAGGCATTACCACTATTTGTTGTCCGCCCGACACCCGTCCAGTCAATGATAATCAGGCGGTTACGGAATTGATACAACGTCGCGCGCGTCAGGCGGCTACGGCCTTTGTACTGCCGATTGGCGCCATCAGTCAAAACCTAGAAGGCAAAATGCTCAGCAATATGGCTGCACTCAAAAATGCAGGGTGCATTGCGCTCAGCCAAGCCAATCAACCGATTCAAAACCCACTGACGTTAAAAAATGCCATGCAATATGCAGCCAGTAACGATCTATTATTGATGTTACGCTGTGAAGATATTACGTTAAAAAACAATGGCGTGGCCCATAGCGGTGTCATTAGTAGTCGTTTAGGTTTGGCAGAAATCACGGCATCCGCAGAAACCGTTGCCTTGGCTAGAGACCTCATCTTGGCAGAAGAAACGGGCGTGCGTGTTCACTTTTCACAGATTTCAACAGCCAAATCAGTCGAGATGATTGCCGATGCCAAAAAACGTGGCTTACCCGTGACTTGTGATGTGGCCATTCATCAATTACACCTGACGGAGTACGACACCTTGGATTTTGACTCATTGTTCCATGTGTCTCCTCCACTTCGCCGTCATGAAGATAAGGACGCTTTGCGTATGGGCGTTAAGATGGGCATTATCGATGCCATTGTCAGTGACCACACCCCGTTGGATCGGGATGTGAAACTGTTACCTTTTGGTGAAAGCCAACCCGGTATCAGTGGCTTAGAAACGCTACTGCCTTTAACGCTGAAACTGGTTGAAGAAGGCGTCTTTGATTTAAGCACAGCCATTCGTGCGCTGACGGAAGGTCCTGCCAAAATACTCGGCATTCAGAATGGCAGTTTAACCACAGGCTTATTTGCTGACTTCAGTCTTTTTGAACCCGAAGCCTATTGGACGCTTTCCAGAAAGGAAATGGTCAGTCAGGGCGACAACTCACCATTTGATGGTTGGGAATTTAACGGTCAAATAGAACTGACCTATTTCCAAGGACGGCCTGTCTATCGCAATAACCCCATTTAGTCCATTATGACCGATATCCAACTGGACTTTGAGCAACAAACCGAACAGTCGAATGGGTATTGGCTAAGTCACTGGCAAGTGCACTCAGATAAGAACCTCTCCCGTTCAGTGATTGACTTACCATTGAATGCCGCTTTTGAATGGAATCAAACCCAGTTTCAACTCATTTCACAACAGAAAAATCGCCTTCAGTTTCTGGCTAAAACGCCCATTTCACTGCCAGTAGATGCGCCCTATGTTTTCATTAAAAACCACCAGGCCTGGCGATATTTAGCCGACTTTTCGGCATCTTTAAATGCCGAAAGGCCTTTGTTGATCATGGCCTCAAATCAGGCTATTGCCACTGCGTTGTATCTCAGCCAACAATTAAGAAAATCCTTTCAGATTCAAGTATTGCTTCACAGTGACACAGATTTTCCCTTTATCGTCAAACCGGCACACTTTATTTGGCCAGGTGCACCAGCTGAAGCAATCGGTGCGGCCACTTTATTGGAAGACTGGCAAATCCCCAACCGGTTATGCCACACCCCTTTTCGACCTGGCTGTTATGAAGGATCACTTGAAGAATTTTTGACCGAGTGGCAACCGGAATCCGATTATCAAATAATCCATTGCAATGATTTTTTGTATTAACAACCTATCGCTAATCGACTTCATTGGCTTGATGTCGAAGCGCGCTGGCCATTTCTTCCAAAGACTTTGCCGCTTTATGTGATACCTCAGAATAAACCACTCCCAAAGCTGCCGTGATGAGAATTTCCAGCTCATCAAAGTGTTCTTGGGTAATGCCTTCTACTTGTTCTTTCGATAACATTCTTTCGAAGCGGGAGACCACTTCTTTTGCGTGTTGTTGATAATGCATGGTCATGGCTTTATTCCTTAACT
This sequence comes from Hydrogenovibrio sp., assembly GCA_965658885.1. Taxonomy (GTDB): domain Bacteria; phylum Pseudomonadota; class Gammaproteobacteria; order Thiomicrospirales; family Thiomicrospiraceae; genus Hydrogenovibrio. The sequence goes on along the minus strand of CBFHUY010000001.1, from coordinate 20,348 downwards.
ATATATATGTAAATTAAAATAATGCGCGTTAATCTTCTTTAAAGACATCTTCACCCGAACTAATAATCAATGGATCCTGCTGTAGGATTTCCTCATTCTTATTGTCATAAGGAAAGGCGTTCAACACATAGCGAATCGCTTCTAAACGAGCACGTTTTTTATCATTGGATTTAATCACCGTCCAAGGTGCTTCTTTGGTGTTGGTGTAAAAAAACATATCTTCTTTGGCTTTGGTATATTCTTCCCACCGGTCAAGAGATGCCAAATCCATTGGACTGAGTTTCCATTGTTTTAAAGGATCGTGTTGGCGGTTATTGAATCGTCGTAGCTGTTCATCTCGTCCAACCGAAAACCAAAACTTCATCAAATGAATCCCACTTGACGTAATCATGCGCTCTAATTCAGGTGCCTGATGCATAAATTGATTGTATTCCGGCGGGGTACAAAACCCCATAACCCGCTCAACGCCCGCTCGGTTATACCAGGAACGGTCAAACAAAACCATCTCACCCGCTGTCGGCAAGTGTTTGATATAGCGTTGAAAATACCATTGTCCTTTTTCCGTTTCGGAAGGCTTGTCCAAAGCTACCACACGTGCGCCCCTGGGGTTTAAATGTTCCATAATACGTTTTATGGTGCCCCCTTTGCCAGCTGCATCGCGGCCTTCAAATAAAATCACCAGTCGCTCACCTTGGTGCTTAATCCACTTTTGGCACTTTAGCAATTCAATTTGTAATAATGCTTTAGTCTCTTCATACTCTGAACGAGAGAGTTTTTCTTCATAGGGATAGTTTAAATCACTGGATTGGATCTTCTTCATTCACACACTCCTCATAAATCATAATTGTCATAATATTCATTTTACACCTTTCAATAACCAAGCGATAATGAGTGCTTAGAAATTTCTTATGAGTCAAAAATAAAAATGATAGACAATTTAACCACCGCCGAACTCATCCAAAACTACCAAGCCGTACTGGATCGCATTAAGGCCGCCACGACAGCAGCCAATCGTCCACAACAGAGCGTTCAACTGCTAGCCGTCAGCAAAACCAAACCGCTATCTGCCATTGAAACCCTTGCCGAGGCAGGCCAGAAAGCCTTTGGTGAAAATTATTTACAAGAAGCGTTAACGAAGATTGAACAGCGACCGGATTTAGAGTGGCATTTTATCGGGCCGATACAGTCGAATAAAACACGCCCGATTGCGGAGCACTTTCAATGGGTTCACAGTGTCGATCGCTACAAAATTGCACGACGCCTGTCTGAGCAACGCCCAAAAGACTTGCCCGCCTTAAACATATTGCTGGAAGTGAATATCAGTGAAGAAGCTTCAAAAGCGGGATTTAGTCAGACAGACCTATTGGCACAAGCGGCTGAAATAGCCGCAATGCCCAATCTATCGCTAAGAGGGCTTATGGCCATTCCGGCCAGATCAGAAGGATTAGAGGCACAACGCCAACCGTTTCAACAAATGCAGCAATTGCTCAAACAATTACAAGCGTTATGCCCAGACAGCAAACTAGATACCCTCTCAATGGGAATGTCAGCGGATTTAGAAGCCGCTATCCTTGAAGGAGCAACCCTCGTCAGAATTGGAACCGACTTATTTGGTGCTCGACGTTAACAAACTTTCATCTGCCGATTCATTCGAGGATTGCACTTGTTCTGTTGCTTTTTCAGCGAGTGCTTCTGCTGATTGAATCAAGGGTTCCACTTCAAGGTTACTGGGCTTTAAGGTTTTCTTATCCAAATTGGCAACTTCAGCCAGTTTGTCATGAAAACGACTGACACGATCATACCAAGTTGAAAAATCTTGACCAGTTGTTCCCTCACTCCTTTGTGCTAGACTGCCGGCCATCAACTTATCGAAACTGTCTCGCGCATCTGCAAATTGCTCGTCCATGCGTTGAATGACCTCTTGCCAACTTTTTAAGTAAGGCGGTAATTGTGAAATTTGCCCTTGCGCACCTGACTCATTAGCTTGATTGGATTCAACCGTTTGATATGCCTGGGCTTGCTGATAACTAATGGCCGCACTTTCCTTTTTATTGAGATCCAAACTCACACTGCTAAGCTGACCAAAATCCACATTGAGCGCTTGAGCCTTTTCAAAGGCTTTTTCAATATCCCCATTAAAGAATTCCGTTGCCAAACGGTCAACTTGCTTAAAGACATCAAATACTGCATTCAGTTCAGCTTCGTTTAAATCGCCTTCTACCGAAAAGCCAAACCGCTCTTCAAATGCCGTTGCTTCCAGTGTTTCTCGACTTTCAAAATAACGAACCCCTTCAGGGCCTTGTTGCTGAGATTGAGAGTGTTGCGCCTGTTGATACTGAGCATAAAGTTGTCGAAAATCGACCCGAATTTCATCGCCCTGCTGCGTGGTTAATGCCAGTGTCATGGTTTGACTATAGGCATAAGATTGTTGAAACTTTTCAGTCGCGGCATACGCCTGCAAGCCTTTCGCCGATCCATCAAACCGATCCTTTGTATCGGCACCCATATTTTGACCCGCTGTCATCTGCAATTGATCAGCTTTATTTTTTGCTTGTAGTAAACCTTCAAGACCATTAGACTTGTTGCTAATTGCGGAAGTATATCCTTCGCTCGGAGAGATGGCAGCCATAACAAAATTCCTCTAAACACTTGTTCTTAATAAATATTAACGGCCAATCATCCATTAACTTTAAGATTTCTTTATTTTATGCAAACTGACCGTAATTTTGATAATTTAGTCGAAAAATTTGAACAACGTGTTTATGGCACCTTGAAGGGCGACCTGAGACTCAAACTCATCAAAGAAGATCTGCAAACCTTCCAGCAATCGTCTGCACTGTCAATATGGGATGCTGGCTGTGGTTTGGCCCAAATCAGTGCCTGGTTTGCTGAAATGGAACATGACCTCACCCTCTGCGATTTATCCTCGAAGATGCTGAATCGTGCCCAACAACACTTTACCGATCAAAATCTATCCGCCACTTTTTTGCATGGTGCCGCTCAGGATCTCGCAGCCGATTTACCCCAGTTTGATCTCGTGTTGTTTCATGCGGTTTTAGAATGGCTTGCATCTCCCAAAACCACATTAAAAACCGTTGCCGACAAGGTCGCTCCCAAAGGCCACCTCTCTTTGCTGTATTACAATCGTAACTCAATCGTCATGAGCAATGCCCTGAAAGGAGATTGGCGACTCCAGTTTTTATTAAACGACCACTATATGGGCAAAGGAAAAAGGTTAACCCCCCCTAACCCGCAATTTCCACATGCGGTTTTAGATTGGCTTCAACAATGGGGCTTTCGTGTTAAGGTCGAAACGGGCATTCGGGTATTTCATGACTATATCCCTCCCACGGCGCTCGAAAAAACAGACTCGCAAGAACTGGCTGAACTCGAATATCGCTATTGTCGCGCGCCCGATTTTCGACATATGGCGCGCTATATTCATCTGGTTGCCCAACGACATTGAGTTAAGATACCAAAGATCAGGCACCCTTTTTTCAAACTTATAAACGGAGGCCAAATCATGTTTGAAATGGCAAAACAAAGACTGAAAGATGTTTTTAACTATATCGATGTTGAAGAAGAGGTCATGACCCGCTTATCAGTCCCTAATCGTTCCATTATCGTTAATATCCCCGTCAGAATGGATGATGGACGTTTACAAGTATTCACCGGCTACCGAGTACAATATGATGACACCCGAGGCCCCACTAAAGGCGGCATTCGCTATCACCCAAGAGTGAACCTTGATGAAGTCACTTCCCTCAGTTTTTGGATGACCGTAAAATGTGCTGTTGCGGGGTTACCCTTTGGTGGTGCAAAAGGTGGCATCACAGTAAACCCCAAAGAACTCTCTTTGCTCGAAATTGAGCGACTCTCTCGAGGTTATATTCGAGCCTTTGCTGATATTATTGGAGAAAGCCGTGATATTCCTGCGCCAGACATGTACACCAATGCCACCATTATGGGGTGGATGGCAGACGAATATGCAATGATCTCACGCCGACAAATCCCGGGCATTATTACCGGAAAACCCGTGCATCTTAATGGCTCTGAAGGCCGTGAACAGGCAACGGGACAGGGTGCGCTTTTTTGTTTGGATGTCTATGCTCGTCGCCAAAACTGGGAACCCAACGAAACCACCATTGCCGTTCAAGGCTTTGGGAATGCCGGTTACCACTTCGCTCAACTTGCACAACAGCAAGGCTTTCGCGTTGTCGCCATCTCCGATTCAAAAGGTGCCATCAAATGCCCTTCCGGACTCAACATAGCGAATGTTAAAGCCTTTAAAGACAAGGCACACAAACTAGGATCGGCCTATTGTGATGAATCAATCTGCGCTATTGAAACCTATGAAACCATAACTAATGAGGAATTGTTAGAGTTGGATGTCGATGTTTTGGTTTTGGCCGCAATGGAAAATCAAATTACACAAGAAAATGTCGATCAGATTAAAGCGCATACCATCTTAGAAATTGCCAATGGCCCAATTTCGCCTCAAGCGGATGAAATTCTCTACGCTAAAAACATCCAAGTGATTCCCGATGTCCTAGCGAACGCAGGCGGGGTCACCGTGAGTTATTTTGAATGGGTACAAAACCGTGCTGGTTTTTACTGGGAGGCCAAAGAGGTGCAAACCCAATTAGAAAAGATTATGAAAAAAGAAGCGAATAAGGTGTATGACATGGCACACCACTTTGCATCTTCAATGCGCACGGCGGCTTATATTCATGGAATTAAACGTTTGGCAGGTGCCATTAATGAGCGGGGTAATCGGAAACTCTTTAAAAAGAATTGAACCGCGCTTTCACATTCACAGCGCCCTACGGAATCCGTTATAATATTGAGCAGTTTTTATAACCATTTGCTTAAAGAGGTTAAAATGCATTCAACCATTTGTTTTATCGGTGCCGGAAATATGTCACTGAGCTTGATTGGCGGTCTGATTGCCAGTGGTTACCCCAAATCATTAATTACGGCCACCGACAAAAGTGACGCCCAGCGACGTGATATAACTGAAAAATTGGGTATTCATTGCGATGAAAACAATGCCGAAGCGGCCTCAAAAGCCGATATCATCGTGCTCGCCGTCAAACCCCAGTTATTAGAAACGGTCTGCACTGAACTGGCTGAAGATGCCCATTTACAAGAGTCTCTAGTCATATCCATTGCGGCTGGTGTTCGCTCAACCGACATTGACCGTTGGTTAGGCGGTGGAAATGCCATTGTTCGCGCCATGCCCAATACCCCGGCACTGGTACAAAGTGGCGCAACGGGCTTATTTGCCAACACTAAGGTCACACAACCTCAGAAAGAACAAGCTGAACACATTTTACGGGCAGCCGGGCTGACACTTTGGCTCAAGCAAGAAGCCGACTTGGATACCGTCACCGCCCTTTCAGGCAGCGGGCCAGCTTATTTTTTCTTGATGATGGAAGCCATGCAGCAAGCTGGACAAACCCTTGGATTGGACGAAGCGACCGCACGACTATTAACCATCCAAACAGCTTTTGGTGCAGCGAAAATGGCACTGGAAAGCCGAGAAGATTGTGCGGCTTTACGTCACAAAGTGACTTCTCCCAATGGCACCACTGAAAAAGCCATTGAAAGCTTTGAAGAGAATGACTTTAAAAACATCGTTGAAACGGCCATTCGTGCTGCGAAGCACAGAGCCACCCAACTCGCCGATGAACTAGGCGATTATAAAGGAGCACCATAATGTCACCCGCAGGTCAAGGAGGCTTATTTCTTTTACAATTTCTAGCAGGCCTGGTTATTTTTGCCTTGTTATTACGATTCTTTATGCGTGCAACCCATATTGACTGGCGGCACCCGGTTGTCAATTTTATTGCCAAAATCACCAACCCTCTTTGCGCTCCGATTAACCAGGTTCTGCCGCGCCCGAATCGTTGGGACTGGAGTGCTTTAATCACAGCTGCGCTTATTCAAGCACTCGTTGTCGTTGTTATTGGCTGGCTGACAGAACGCGAATTTGGTATTCCCTTAATCGTAATTTCGTCCGTCACCGAAATTATGAATCAGCTATTGGACATGATGTTTTGGTTGATCATTATCCAAGTGATATTGAGCTGGGTATCGCCAGGCTACAACCCGAACACGGCCATCTTCTATGCGTTAGCAGAACCCATTTTAAAACCCTTTCAACGATTGATTCCCCCCATGGGTGGGCTTGATTTGTCTCCGATTGTTGCCATTTTAGCGATCAAGTTAACGCAAATTGTCGTTGTCGGTTCGCTTGCTCAATATGGCCAACGGTTGGTGTCATAGCAAAGCTTATGAAAATGGATCAAGAATGGGTTAGCCCGCAAACACTGCATATTGATACACCACTTGAAATGGTTTCAGGCTCTGTCTTACCACAATATGACCTAGTCTATGAAACCTATGGCCAACTAAATGACACTGCATCCAATGCCCTGCTCATCTGTCATGCTTTGAGCGGCAACCACCATGTGGCTGGCTATTATGAGGGCGATAAAAACCCTGGTTGGTGGCATGCTTACATTGGTCCGGGCAAACCGATTGATACCGACCATTTTTTTGTGGTTTGCTCCAATAATTTAGGCGGCTGTCACGGTTCGACTGGCCCAGCAAGCATTAACCCGCTTACCGGACAGGTTTATGGTCCTGACTTTCCCATCGTTACGTGTAAAGACTGGGTGCATAGCCAAAACCAGTTACGCCAACACCTTAATATTGACCGTTGGGCTGCCGTCATCGGCGGCTCTATGGGCGGTATGCAAGTGCTACAATGGGCCATTGATTATCCTGACCAGCTACAACATGCGATCGTAATTGCCGCCGCCCCCAAACTCTCAGCACAAAATATTGCCTTTAATGAAGTGGCTCGTCGTGCCATTATGACGGACCCTGACTTTCACAATGGGCGTTTTATTGAAGCCAACACCACCCCTAAGAAAGGGTTGGCACTGGCTCGGATGTTGGGGCATTTGACCTATTTATCGGACGACATGATGGGCACCAAATTTGGGCGCGAGTTACGCGAAGGCAAGCTGAGTTATAGTTTTGATGTCGAGTTTCAAGTTGAAAGCTACTTACGATACCAGGGCGAAAAATTTGCTACCAAGCAGAATTTTGATGCGAATACTTATCTTTTAATGACCAAAGCATTGGATTATTTTGATCCTGCTGCCGATTTTGATAACAACCTTAGCCATGCCTTAGCCAAAGCGACTGCTCAGTTTTTAGTGATTTCTTTTACTTCTGACTGGCGATTTGCACCGGAGCGTTCCCAGGAAATTGTCAAAGCCCTGCTCGATAATGATGCAGAGGTCAGCTATGCGGAAGTGGACTCACAACATGGACACGATGCATTTTTATTACCCAATGACCATTATGAAGGTATTTTTAGAGCGTATATGGAAAGAATTTTAGCCGATAGCTGCGCGGAAGGAGCCTCGTCATGAGTTCTCGTCAGCCAGAATTCAACCTGATTTCTGAATGGATTTTGCCCAATAGCCGCGTCCTTGACTTAGGTTGTGGTGATGGCACCTTATTGCACCATCTAAAGGAAACGCGTCAAACAACGGGTTACGGTATGGAAATCGATCCCGAAAAAAATATTGTGGCCATTTCCCGTGGCATTAATGTTATTCAAAGTAACCTCAATAGCAACGATATCTGCAGCTACTTTGATGAAGATTCTTTTGACTATGTCATTATGACCCAAGCGCTTCAGGTAGTCAGTCGCCCCGACTTACTGATTGATGAAATGCTGGCGGTGGGCAAAGAAGGCATTATCACTTTCCCCAACTTTGGCCATTGGCGCAATCTATCCAGACTATTTTTCCAGGGACGTATGCCACAAAATGCGACCCTACCCAACCCTTGGTACAATACGGCTAATATTCACCTTTGCACCTTCAGCGACTTTGAGGACCTGTGCGAAGAAAAGGACGTTGCCATTGTTGAACGCAAGGTTGTCAATAGCCAGCACCAGTCGAGTTTATTCACCCATTTATCGCCCAACTTATTGGGAGAAGTCGCGCTTTATCGTATTAAACGTAAACCACAAAACGACTCCTTATCATCCAATTGACGACCACTCAAGCATGCCATAAAGAAATGACCCTTAACTCTTGTTGCATTTATTAATAATAATTATTATCATTATCTTTATGACACAATTACCTCACCACACCTATCACCGCTTGTCAGAAGGAAAGCCAGGTGAAACCTATCAAATTACCGCATTAAATGGGGATTTATCCTGCAAATTGCACTTGGTCAACCTTGGGTTTCACACAGATAGCTTTATCAAGCTGATTCTAAAACGCCATCAACAATGGGTGGTGTCTGTGGATGGCAGTCGTTTTGCAATTGGCCAAGATATTGCCCAACAGATTGAGGTAAAAGTTGCTATATGAGTAAGATGCCGTCAGCTTCCCCTCTCCAAATTGCGCTCATCGGCAGTCCAAATGCGGGTAAAACCACCCTCTTCAACCGTTTAACAGGAGCCAACCAAACAACCGGTAATTGGCCGGGCGTGACTGTTGAAAAAAAGGTTGGTCGATTAAAAGTCAATAAACACCCTGCCATTCTGACCGACTTACCTGGTGTTTATAGCTTAGAAGACAATGCGCACTCGGGGTTGGACGAGAAAGTTGCACGGGATTTTCTGCAAAGCCAGCCGGTTGACCTTTTAATCAATGTGGTGGATGCCAATTGTTTAGAAAGACAACTGTTTTTAACAGCACAACTCTTACATATGGGGCTACCCGTGGTGGTTGCCTTAAACCGCACGGATCAACTCAGCGCGAATCACTTGGATGTTGATATTGAAAAGTTGTCTGAAAAACTCGGATGCCCCGTTTTTCCATTATCGGCTTATACCAATGCTGGGGTGTCAGAGTTCAAGCAAAAACTACCAGGCCTGGTCGAAAAACGCCCGCCATTGCATCTGGATTTACCAGATACCCTACATGATTCAGTGCATGACATCCGTGATCGGTTGCCGAATAACCAAGCACAGGATACCTGCTGGAAAGCATTACACATTCTAATGAATCCCAAAGCTGCGCCGACTGAGTTACAAAGCTTTGCGCAACAGCAAAAACAACAACTTGAAGCCCACTACCAAGAAGACCTCGCTTTAATTACCGCTGACCTCTATTTTCAATTTGCCCATGAAGCAACCCATCTGAGCTTAACACGGACAGACAGCTTGAAGCGCAGTACTACGGATCAAATAGACAAGTGGGTATTACATCCTTGGCTCGGCATGCCGATTTTTCTGTTAGTGATGTATGTCATGTTTGCCACCTCCATTACGTTGGGCAATCTGTTTATCGATTTTTTCGACCAAACCGCTCAAGCACTCTTTGTTGACTTACCGACCAATCTACTCCATGACCTCAATGTGCCCGTATGGCTAACCACCCTTTTAGCGGATGGGATTGGCAGCGGCCTACAAGTCGTTGCCACCTTTATTCCGGTCATTGGCGCTTTATTTCTGGTTTTATCACTATTAGAAGAAAGTGGCTATATGCAACGCGCTGCTTTTATTATGGACAGAAGCATGCGTCGATTGGGGCTATCAGGACAAGCCTTTATTCCACTGGTGGTGGGGCTAGGATGCAATATTCCCGCCGTGTTGGCCAGTCGCACCCTACCGGACCCGAAGGTGCGCATTATGACCACCATGATGACCCCTTTTATGTCTTGTAGCGCACGATTAACGGTTTATGTCTTATTTGCCACCGCTTTCTTTGCCGATCATGCGACCTTGATGGTTTTTTCTCTGTATTTAATTGGTATTCTTGCCGCTATTTTGACCGCTTTATTGCTTAAACATACCCTATTAAAAGGCGAACCCCAATCCTTACTAATGGAACTGCCGACCTACCACAAACCTGCCTTGACCAATATTGCACTCAATACCCACAATAAGATGAAAGGCTTTTTGTTTGGGGCGGGTAAAATTATCGTCATCGTTGTGCTGATTATCAACCTGCTGAATAGCTTTGGTACTGATGGCAGCTTTGGCCACCAAAACCAGAATGATTCTATTCTCAGTCAAGCCGCACAATTTGCCACCCCTGTGGTCGAGCCCTTAGGGATTACCGAGGACAACTGGCCTGCTACTGTTGGGATTTTGACAGGTGTGTTAGCTAAGGAAGTGGTGGTGGGCGCTTTGGACAACCTATACCATACGATGGATAATCCAGAAACATTCGCCGAACCACACAGCGAACGACCTCTCAGCGAAAAACTGCTGCAAGCACTCACCACCATCCCCGAGAATGGTCAACAGTTTATTGACGATCTGCTGGATCCATTGGGACTTGGTCAGCTGGATAAGATCGATAATGCGCAACAAATGGTTGCTGAATTAAATGTCAGCGACCGTTCAATCGACAAACTGGTTGATCACTTTGACGGTACCGCCGGAGCCTATGCCTATTTACTGCTCATTTTGCTGTATTTCCCTTGTGTCGCAACCTTCGCCGCCATTCGTTCTGAATTAGGTTGGCGCTGGGCGCTTAGCAGTGCGGGATGGAGTTTGTTTTTAGGCTACACCACGTCTGTCGGCTTTTATCAGACCATGACCTTTAGCCAAACCCCCGTCACGGCATCCATTTGGTTGGTCGCGATTATCATCGCTTATGCAAGCCTCTTCTTCAGCCTTAGGCATCTGGGAAAGGTTTTCACAGTGCGGAGCTTACCGTGATCCTATTAGCCATCAAAGACTATATCCGCCAACACCAAGCAGTCAGTCGTCAGGCACTTCAAAACCATTTTGACTTAGATGCCGAAGCATTGGATGGCCTTTTGGCACCCTTAATTCAACAAGGCCACGTGATTGAGACCCAATCCCAAGCAGATGCAATGACAGGCCAATGCCAGTCTGGCACTTGCGGCGACCATTGCCAACTGCCTGACCCCAAGCTCATTCTTTGGTGTGAAAAACCATTAAAGCCTCTACCTATTCGCATACAAATCAACTAAAATGAGGGCATTAGCCAGACAGGTGCCCCATTACAATGCAAGTGTTAGCCTGTTTTGCAAACAAAATCGAAACATCCATAATCCAGATTACCCAGCACAGAGTCATAAATGAATAGATGGTTCCATAAAGGCAATTCCAGACGGTTCTTTCGAATGGATATGCCACTTAAAGTCTTCGTGTCGCCAGCCTCTCCGATTCGAGATAGAGACATTTTTGCGACGGGTATCGACTATTTCCCCCCGACCATCAAACAATTAATGGAACTGCAAAAAAATGACACCTTCTATTGGATAGACCGTATCCAAGACCAAAAAGTCATTATGACCACCCTTTTTGAAGAAACCATCAATACCATTGAATTTTTTGGCCGCTGTGCTGAAGCGGTGTCCAAAGGGATTAACCCAAAGTTGGATCCAAATTATTGGATTACCATTAAGCAGCATCAACAAGGGTTTACCACCATCGAACCGCTCCGAGAAACCGCCCCCAAAACCTATCGATATTTCAAGCTGATTGAAGAAAAGTATCTGTATTTTCTCAATGCGCTTATTGAATCTATCGACAAATCAAGCCCCACGCTTTTTGCATCAAAACGCGGCTTATCCTATGGCTTCAAAATTGATGAGATTCTGGAACAGTTTAAAGCCGCAAAGTTTCAAAAAATCCCGCTCATTCAAGCGATTTTATCCTTAGCCAGTTATCTGGAAACCTATATCGAAGCCTACCGCCAGATTAATGATGATAATATTTTGCGCGACTTTCCCGAAGACTGGAAGCAACAAACTGTCAATATCAGTGCTTCTGGCTTGGCACTCATTATGTCAAAGCGCTTTAAACCATTTGAAAAAGTGGATGTTTTTATATTAATTCCGATCAGAAATGTCGTGAGTTATTTTAGCGGCACGGTGGTTGATATCCGAACCTTGGAAAGCCAGCATAAAGAACGGGTGGCCATCAATTTTGAATTTCCAGATTCAAAAAACCAAAGCTTATTGCAAAATGAAATCCAACGTTATGAAATTGAAGAAAGCATGAGTATCGACCTGAACCATGAATCATCTAACACACCGTAAATGGCCAAACGCACAATGCCAATCGTCTATCAAAATCACTATACTTGTTTTTTTGGCATTATATTTGCGTGGACACTTGCTTTTGACCACGGACCAATTGGACATAGATATTCATGAATAGATGGTTTCACAAAGGCAATTCCAGACGATTTTTCCGCATTGACATGCCGATAAAGATTTTTATCATTCCGTCTGCGCCAATACAGGACTATGAAATCTATGCCTCCGGCATCAACTATTTTCCAAGTTATATTGAAAAGGAAATTGAAACCTTCTCCGATAAAACCTTCTATTGGATGGAGCGAATTCAAGAGCACAAACAAGTCACATCTGCGTTATTCCACGAATGCATCAATGACATAGAATTTCTTGGACACTGCATTAGAACCATGACCCGCGGATTGAACCCTCGGAAAGATCCGAACTTTAAAGAAACCTTAAACCACCATTTACGGGGGTTTTCCACCATTGAAACCATTCATGATTCAGCCCCCAAAACCTACAACTACTTCAAAATGATTGAAGAAAAGTATATGGTCTTTATGCATGCAATCGGTGAAGCGGTGATGAACTCGACACCAGACAAATTTTACGGGGATCGCAACCTGCCCAAAAAATTCAAAAGTGATCGTATTGAAACCATTTTTCAAAGCGAAGATGTTGAAAAGGTACCTTTGGTTCAAGCCATTTTAAACTTAAACCGACTGCTCAATAGCTATACTGAAATTTACCGACATATTAATAACGATAACGTCTTAAGACAATTCCCAGAAGATTGGACAATCCATAATACCAATATCAGTGCCTCAGGCGTTGCGCTCTATTTTAATAAGCAATTTAAAATGTTTGAAAAGGTGGATGTATTGATTCAACTGCCATTGAATAAAGAAGTGCTCTTTTTTAATGGCACCATTGTTGACATTCGGCGGATGGACAAAGACAATCATGAAAGAGTGGCAATTAATTTTGATTTTCCGGATGGCAAAAATCAAAACCAATTGCAAAATGAAATTCAACGTTTTGAAATTGAGGAATGTATGAGCATTAAGCTCTCATAATAAAACTATGCCAGGAAGAAACCATACCATAGAAGCAGGCTTTTTAGATGAACTTCCCGTTTCATTGCGTGCACCTGCCGCAGATTTGCTGCATTACTACCGGTTAAAACAGCTCCTTGAAATGCACTTTAATGGTGTTGATGACTACCTATCAAAACAATTCTCCCTCTCCCCCACTGAATGGCAGAAGGTATTGGATGCGGTCATTCTAACCAAAGTCAGCTACTTTGAAGTGACGCCCCAAATGAGCCCCAAGCATATCAATCGTCTCATCGAAATTACGGCCTTTGCCCTTCACGAACCGAAACCCACTTTATCTGGACTCTACAAACAAGTCGAGCGCCACTACCCTTACTTTGCCTCTTGGCTTAAAAATATTCAGACGGTTCGAGAAGATATTCTTAAAATGGCGAGAGCCAAGGGAATGAAAACAAAATCTTGAAGCCTTTGAGAAGTCAAAGGTACCTCACTGAATATTAGATTTCTTCTAATTCAAAAATCTCATTATCATTATCTTCATCATCATTCTTATCTTGACGAATTTCAGTGGTATCGAGCAAAGCCTGATCACTTGGAAGCGCAATCGTCGGTGCTTCGTCCATGGCTTCACGTAATTCTTGGTGTTGCACATAAAGGGTAATCAAACGGGCATGCTGCTTTGTAATGGATTCAAACTCAACGCCTACCTTATAAACCGAGAGAGATGGCAGAAACTTATTCAACACCACCCGACCTCGGCACACTAGAATATCCTCGCCCAATTTCATAAAGACATTCATCTTGGCAAAAAATGCAAACTTATTTGGCGTGTTAAAACTAAAACCGCCAGCTGACAGATTCACCTTCTGCACCTGCCAGTTTTCATTATTGGTTTTTGCCAAGTAGGCTCGTTTCAACTCAATCAATAATTGTTCATAAGCATTCAATTTCTCAATTAAAAGATTCAAAACCTGAGCCGGTGCAAATCCATTATCAGCCAATTCTTGAAGATTTTTGACATAGTCATTTGCCTGAAAGAGCGGTCGCATTTTGCGCGGATACAAAAATAGCTTGCCATCAATACTGTTTTGCACCACCTCAATCAATTCATGAAGATGGTCATCCAACTGCACATAAATGCCCTCAATCAGGGGCATGATTTTGGTTTTCTTGCGAGTCTTGGGTAACTGGGTGTTCTTATCCGAGCGAACTCTAAATTGATACTCTGGCTGTTTTCGAGGATCTTCAGCCCGAATTAACAAATTTAATAACCAAGCCATAAAATCAACCCGATGGTTCAGCATTTGAAAAATTTGTAACGTTTCAGAAGCGCCGGAAAAAGCTTCACCAAATAAAACCTGAATATCTCGGTTTAATTTTTGTAAATAGGCGGCTTCTTTGGCGGTCATTAAATGTTCATAGGTTTGCTGCTGATAGCTTTCCTGTTCATCCGCCGTTTCAAAAAACAACGGAATTTCAACATCATACCGAAAATAGCGTCTTACATTCCCCATAAACATCCTTTTCGATTAAAAATGACCAGGCCTGGTTATTTTTAATGGTTGTTAATCAATTTTTGCTGAATAAATTGTGACAAGGCATTGATTTCTTCCATGCAAACTTGATGTTGCATTGGATACTCATGCCAACTGGGCGAAAAACCTTGCGCCCGTAATTGAGCCAGTGCCGCTTTAGCAACCGGATATGGACAAATCGGATCCATTAGACCATGAGCCATAAAAATGGGACAGGACACCGGTTGTCGATACGAAACGGTCGATCGCTCGGGGAAATAAGTCGACAAGGCAATGATCCCTGCTAATGGCTGTGGCATTTGTAACCCCGTTTGTAACGCAATCACCCCACCTTGCGAAAATCCTGCCACCAGGATACGTTCGGTTGCAATCCCATCTGATACCTGTTGTGCAATCCACTGTTCCAATAAGGCGACACTTTGATCAATGCCCTGCCAATCAACTTGCTCGGTCAAATCCATTTGGCGAATATCATACCAAGCGCGCATTTCCATCCCACCATTCACGGTCACCGCTTGAACAGGGGCATGCGGAAAAATAAAACGAATACCGTGCTCAGCTGGCAAAGCCAATTGCGGAACGATCGCTTCAAAATCCCGACCATCCGCCCCTAAGCCATGTAACCAGATCACAGCGGAAGTGGCTTTGACATCCGGTTCCATTACTAAAGGTTCAATCGCTTGCTGCATTTACCAACCTCATTTCTTGCCCTTTTTGTCAATGCCATCTCATTGACATTACCCTTTTGCACCATTTTAACCAAAAGCGGCCTGTGAAAGGCAATCAATTGTTTACAAAAAATCACGCCAGTTGCGATAAAATAACGCCTTGTTAAAAAAGAGAGTCATCATGCCTATTTATCACATCGGCAAAGCCCGCTTATTTCGCCAATCATTCGCCATACTCGCAGTGTGTTTACTTTTTGCGGTCAGTGGCTGTGGCAAAAAAGGGCCGCTTTATTTACCCGATGACCCTAAGCCAACAGCACCCGCAAATGACACCCATTCATCGACGACACAGGATACCCCATGACAGCCTTTGGAAGCTTCCATTACCATCCACAGCATCAAACCCTTTATGTAGAAAATGTGGCTTTGGCCGAACTGGCCAATCAATATGGCACGCCGCTTTATGTTTACTCTCGTGCCGAATTTGAACAACGGTGGCAAGCTTTTGATCAAGCCTTTGGTGAGCAACCACATTTGGTCTGTTATGCGGTTAAAACCAACTCTAACCTTGCCATCTTAAACCTACTCGCGCGCTTAGGTTCTGGGTTTGATATCGTTTCCGGTGGTGAGTTGGAAAGAGTGGTACGCGCTGGCGGAGACCCTCGCAAAGTGGTTTTTTCTGGTGTCGCCAAAAAATCAACCGAAATCCAACAAGCGCTTGAAGCGGGTATTCGCTGTTTTAATATTGAATCCCATGCTGAATTAGATCGCATTCAAGCCGTTGCCAAACGTTGCGACAGGATTGCCCCCATCTCAATTCGTGTCAACCCGGATGTCGATGCCAATACCCACCCCTATATTTCTACAGGATTAAAGGATAATAAGTTTGGGGTTGATATTGAGACAGCACCTCAGCTTTATGCCGATGCCCAAGCCTGCTCCCATATTCAAATACTCGGCATTGATTGCCATATCGGCTCTCAATTAACAGAACTCGCACCGTTTGTCGATGCGTTGCAACGAGTGCTAAAACTGAAACAACAATTAGCGGATCAAGGCATCGATATTCACCACTTGGATTTAGGCGGCGGATTGGGAATCCAATACACCGAAGAAACCCCACCTGAAATTCAAAATTATATTCAGTCATTGCTAACACAACTCAATGACCCAACCATCGAAATCATTATTGAACCGGGTCGTGCTATTGCTGGCAATGCGGGTGCCTTAATCACGGAAGTGGAATATTTAAAACCGACGGCTCATAAACAATTTGCCATTATTGATGCGGCAATGAACGATCTGATTCGTCCGGCACTCTACCAGTCACATCAATCCATTCTGCCAGTCACCCCAAGAGAAGATGGTCAACTGGCCAATTGGGATTTGGTCGGCCCTGTCTGTGAAACCGGAGATTTCCTCGGCAAAGACCGTTTATTGAATCTCAAAGCAGGCGACCTATTAGCGGTCATGTCATCTGGCGCTTATGGCTTCACTATGAGCTCCAACTACAACAGTCGTCCACGTGCTGCAGAAGTATTGGTAGATGGGGATCAGGCCTATGAAATTCGGCCGAGAGAAACCCTAGATGACTTAATGGGGTCAGAAAAACTGTTACCCTAATCCGAGTCCGTTGACTCGCCACCTGCCAACCAACAATGCCAATAACTTAATTGCGCTGAATTGAGCAATTGATTATCTGCTTGACGACCTCGAATAATTGTCCATTTTGCAGGGTTTTCTGAGGGATCCATCTCGGCGTGAGGCAATAAAACGGCCTCAACGCCCTGCTCAGCTAATCTTGCCCATAAAGACACCTTACCAGTTTCAAACGCTTGCCAATCGGTTAACCAGTAATGGTGTTGCAATACACTCAAGGCTTGCCACTGTTGTTTCAGCGTTAAACGCACTGGCTGTTTGGTCAATGCCAAATCCATTGTCAAACTGGCCTGCTGCGCGGCTTGAAACCACCAGGCCTGGTATATCTGTTCAACTTCAACCAAGTAGCGTGCCGAGGCGATTTGCGTTAAATCCTGTTCAGACGGCTGTAAAAGGTCAGCAGCACGATAGACATCTTCCAATAGTGCAATCATTTTTTGACACTGAAGCGGACGGCAAGGTAATTTTGCCAAGTTCTGATGCAACCGAGAGCCGATTAACGCCGGAAAGCGCGCGGCCAATGACAAGGCCATCGAATTGACTCTTGGCAAGCTTTGCAATCCTTGCAAACGCCCATCATCCAATAAACAGGTCTCAACCGATTCGACAATGTCGCTATTGACAAATCGCAACCGGAGTTTGCGTAAAAAACCGACCGCTTGTTGACTTCCAGGCCATCCCAGCTTTGCCACTAAGTCGGTTCGTTTATCCTGTAATAACTGAACTATCTCGTCTTCCGATAACGATGAGCTCACCAATCGCCAAGCCAACAATGGCGAATGGTCTAGCAATTCCAACAATTGTGGATAGCGCCCGACAAAGTGTAAGAGTCGTAACTGATGGGAAGGAAATAGCCCGCAACTTTCACGCACCCAGGCGGGTATTTGCTTACGCCAAAAAGCCAATTGCGGCTGATTGGACCAATTGAAGACTTGTAATACTTTAGGATAATTAGGGATCGGTTCTGCCGACAGCATCATCGCATCCCAACTCGGAATGGCAACGACACCATACTGCGGCATCCACTGTCGGCAATCAATCCACAAAGTCTGCGCTTCCAGATCCCAATAACAGTGTTTAGCTAATTGTTTTTGTGGTGCCGATAATGTAGGTTTCATTTACAAAGACTTAGCGACCCTAAAAAAGAAGGTCTTGATATATTCTGTTTCTGGAATAGCAGGATGAATCGGGTGGTCAGGGGATTGATGTGCCTGATCAAATAATTGTATCGAACGATCGATATGACGCGCTGCCAGTTGCACTTGTTTTAACAGCCCATCTCGACTCATGTGATGCGAACACGACGCGGAAACCAAAATGCCATCTGGATTAAGGAGACGCATCGCCAATTCATTGATACGACGATATCCATCCGATCCCGCTTTTAAATCTTTTTTACGTTTGACAAAAGCTGGCGGATCGACAATAACCACATCATATTTATGACATTCAGCTGCCAATGCTTTTAACACATCAAAGGCATTGCCTTCAATGGTAATCACTTTGTCAGCCACACCATTTAACACCGCATTGGCATCCACCCCATCTAATGCAAAACCAGACGCGTCCACACAGGTGACTTCTTTTGCACCGGCCACGGCTGCTTCAATGCCCCATCCACCTAAATAACTGAAGACATCCAATACCGTTTTATCTTTCACAAAATCTTGCAAGCGACGACGTGCCATTCGGTGATCATAAAACCAACCTGTTTTCTGGCCTAACTCGGCAGGAATGGCAAACTGGGCGCCATTTTCTTCAATTAGAATTTGCTCAGGCATGGGACCAATCGCCACTTCAGTATAAAGAGGTAACCCTTCCAGTTCACGGCTTTTGCTATCATTTCGTAACATTAAGGCTTTAGGATGATATAAATTCTCGATCGTCTGAATCAATTCGGCCTTTAGGTTTTCCATACCGGCCGTGGTAATTTGTGCGACAAATACCTCACCGAAACGATCAATCACCAAACCAGGCAATCCATCGGATTCACCAAACACCAATCGGTAATAAGGGGTTGAAAAGTTCATTTCTCTCAGCGTTTGAGCCGCTTGGATTCGTTTTTTAAGGAAGGCTTGATTAAATTGAACCTTTGGATTGCGAGACAATAACCGACCACAGATGAGCGTTTTTGGATTGATATAAGCCACACCTAACGGCTTACCGCTGTCCGCCTCAACCGTGACCACCTCTCCCGGCTGTCTGTCTTTAAGTGGCGTCGCCTGAGTATCGATTTCATTACTGAAAATCCACAAATGACCCTGCTTTAGGCGTTTATCTTCATTTTTTTTTAATCGAATACTGGCGGTCATGCCTGGTTCCTTATTTGCTGTATTGCTGTTTTGAGAGTGCAACATCATACCAAAATTAGCCAGGCCTGGGCATTTTAACGGGTGAATCGGCACGGTTAGCCGTCAAGTTTCTAGGCTTCGGATTGAGATTCAACTCGGTTTCGACCTGATTCTTTGGCTTGATAAAGCGCGTTATCGGCACGCTTGTAAAAGGCGGTACTGGATTCCGTTGCAAAGAGCTCAACCACACCGATACTGATGGTTACGGTCTCCTGCAACTGATCAAAATGCATCATTTCAACGGATTGACGCATTCGCTCGGCAATGACCATTGCATTTTGCAGCGTGGTTTGCGGCATCATCACCACGAACTCTTCACCACCCACTCGACAAAATACAT
Organism: Hydrogenovibrio sp.; assembly: GCA_965658885.1. Lineage (GTDB taxonomy): Bacteria > Pseudomonadota > Gammaproteobacteria > Thiomicrospirales > Thiomicrospiraceae > Hydrogenovibrio. Next base: position 695 of record CBFHUY010000001.1, on the reverse strand, counting down.
CGGTATCGCGTAACACATGACGAATGGTGTTTGTCATGGCTTTTAAGACGTCATCACCGACATCATGACCGTAATGGTCATTTATATTTTTGAAGTGGTCAATATCAATAAACGCCATCGAGAGTGGCGTCTGATAACGTTGATGGCGCTTAATTTCCTGGTTTAAAACTTGATTAAAATAGTGACGGTTGTAAATACCCGTTAGTTCATCTTGAATAATTAACTGCTCTAATTTGTTTTTATAACGATATTCTTCAGTGACATCCGACATTAACACACTGATATAACGCTCACCTTGGACATTGGTAATCTCAGTGGCCTTAACCAAAAAGATAAAGATGCGATCCTGCTGCTTTACTTTTGCGTAGTGCATTTGGTCTTTATGTGTCACCAAATAGTCTAACCACAATTCTCCGTTGACAAACTTAGATAAATAACCCGATTCAGATACAAAAAACAATCATGCTGCTTATGAAAGTCCTCAACCGTATTAAATTGATTAAAAAATTCAAAAAACCGTTTATTTGCAAGCAACATTCGTTGCGACTTCATCACAAATACCACTTCCGTCGCCGTATCAAATACTTCAAAGAAAAAGCGTCGTTCAAATTCTGTCTGACGTTTAATGTGAATCATCGCCACCAGTAGCAAAACCAGCACAATAATAAAAGCCGCAACCAATACAAATTGACGCT